>JARIAU010000064.1 GCA_029257695.1 Oscillospiraceae bacterium | reverse complement strand
CAGACCATAGAAGCCCATCAAGTGGACTATTTGAAAACCATTCGCCGCCGCAGCCGGAAGCACATGATCCTGGCCGTGGTGCTGGTCTGTATCTTGACCATTTCCGGCATTTCCGCCAAGCTGTTTTGGATTGGTTCTCCCATTCACATGGATGAACTTTCCTATCAAACCGAATATTTGGAATCTGCTGATCTTTTGTATGTAGACTGCTCTCTGACCGACTCTGCTTCCAACTTTGGCAACTGGGACATCCACTTGGATCAAGAACGCGGTGTTGTAACTTTGGATACACGCAAAGTTCTGATTTCCCCCTTCTCTTCCAAAGAGGAAACCAGCCTCGATTTGCCATTGGAAGGCGTCCACACGGTAATTCTCCTGGGCGAGACCATTTGGCAGGACGGCCTCTCCATTGATGCCCGCACCAACGCCATGTACCACGCCCGCACCCCCTATGTGGGCAACGCTTCAAGCCTGCACACCTTAGCCCGAACCATGAATCTTCCTAAGGTGTCCTTTACCAACGAACTGCAAACCACGACAGAGCCCTATGGCTGGACCCTTCGATTTGAATCCCCCCTATATCCCCAGGACGAAAAGCAAATGCAGCGGATTGCCCCTCTGTTTTTGGCTCTGGTGGACAATCTGGGCGAATTTCGCTGGACCTGTCCGGATATCAACGGCGGCGCTCCGGTGGAGCACATGGTCACTCTGGACGAGATCAACGCACAGCTTCCGGAACTGGTTGCACAATACAACGAGCAAAACGGCACCGAATGGGTCGCTTTGGACAGCGTAAAGGAATATAGCGAGCATGTGTTTTCGCTTCAGCAGTTGGTGCTGCTGTTGGGCGTATAAGCAAACGCCTCGGTTTTATCCGAATCAAACTCCATATGCATATCCCGCAACACCCCCCGAGTGGTATGCAAAAAACACCTCAGGAAGCAACTTCCTGAGGTGTTTGTTCTTTAATCGTTCCGCAGCGGATTGCCATCCTTCCCATGGAAGTACGAATTCGTGATGCCAACCACCACACCCGACAGGCTCAGCAGCGCAATCAGGTTGGGAATGGCCATCATGCCATTCAGAGTATCCGAGATGTTCCACATCAGAGAACCGGATCCCACTGCACCAAAGAAGCAGAGCAGGATGTACAGTGCCTTATAGACACGAACCACCCATCGCTTGCCGCCGGTCAGGTAATACCAGCACCGTTCCCCATAATAGCACCAGCTCAAAATGGTGGAGAAGGAGAACAGGATCAAACTGATCTGAATCATGGTGCCGCCGATGGTCCCCGGCAGGACCGCATTAAAGGCTGCCACAGCTGCCTCGCCCTTCGAAGCATACTGTGCCAGGGCGGGCTCTCCCAGCTCCACACCGGAAAGCAGCACAGCCAGTGCTGTCATGGTACAGATCACGATGGTGTCGACGAACACTTCAAACACACCCCACATGGCCTGCTTTGCCGGATCCTCGTGAGAGGTAGAGGCGTGTGCAATGGGGGCAGATCCCAGGCCGGCCTCGTTGGAGAACACACCACGGGCAAAGCCCTGGCGCATCGCCACAAGAATGGCATAGCCCAGCACGCCGCCACCGACCGCCCGGAAGGAAAATGCCGAAGTGAAGATGGATGCAAACACCCGAGGCACATCCGTAATCCGCATAAAGATAACGGCAAGGCCCAGGCAGATATACAGCAGTGACATCAGCGGCACCATATAGGAAGTGACCGATGCGATGCGGTGTGCCCCACCAATCAGCACAATGGCAACCACAATCGTCAGCAACACACCGCTTACTTCTGCCTTCATGCCGAACAGACCATTCATAGCGCCCGAAATCTCACTGGACTGGGCAATGTTGCCGATGCCGAAGGTTGCAATCCCCGCCAGCAAAGCAAACAAAGACGCCATCCACTTCCACTGTTTGCCCATGCCACGCTCAATGTAATACATGGGGCCACCCCGGTATGCACCGGTATCATCCGTAATGCGATACTTCACGGCCAAGGCGATTTCCGAATACTTGGTGCACATACCGAAGAAGGCCGACACCCACATCCAGAACACGGCACCCGGACCACCCAAAAAGACCGCTCCGGTGACACCGGCAATATTACCTGTGCCGACCGTACCAGCCAAAGCCGTTGCAACGGCCTCAAACGGAGAAAAATTCTTTTCTCCGGACTTTTTATCCGATTTTGTAAACAGCGATCCCACTGTGGATTTCATAATGTGTCCAAAGTAGCGGATCTGCAGCCATCCGTTCCGAGCCGACAGATAAATACCCGTGCCGACCAGCAGCACCAGCATCACCGGTCCCCATATAAAACTGTTGACTGCGTTATTGATTGTTTCCAGCGTTTCCAGCATACGCTTCCTCCTTTGTTCCGCAGCCAGGCTGCTCATTTCTCTCTGCCCTTTTTCAAACAAACAGACGAAACCCATTATAAACAAATTTCACTTCAAATGCAATCATTTCTTCCAAATACGGCCTTTCTTTGATGGAAATTTTTCACAGATTTCGCTCTATTTTGAACCATTCTTTATGGCAATTATCTCCATGTACTATAACATCTGTGTTGTGAGTCAATGAAGCGTTAAATATGTTGTTTCGGAACGAATTTGGAATGACCGCACAGGAGCCGCGCGCCATACACTCCGGTATGTGCGGCAACCTTACTGAAGCAAGAAAAGATTGTCCCTGTCTGTACGCTTGGACTACCATGCGTTCTCGCAGTCTGCCCTGTTTCTCCCACATAAAAAATCGGATCCCGAGTGACATCGGATCTTTTTGCTTTCTGCATTGGAATTGCTTTCTTTTGTCTAAGATTTCCTCGGGATGCTCCATCTATTCGGCAAATTTGCTATGGTATTCCGGA
>JARIAU010000061.1 GCA_029257695.1 Oscillospiraceae bacterium | reverse complement strand
GATTGAAGATGTGGATATGGATTTTTCTGATGTCCATTTTTTAAGTGAGAATGGTGCGTATGGAACATTCCAGGGGGAACGGATGGAACTTGCATACTTCTTGAAAAACTACGAGAATTTCTCGCTTGAGATTGTGGATGAAACATATGGATATCATACTGTGGTTTATCAAGGATACCTGTCTTTGCCGAAGAAAAACAAACTCATAGATATGACCATTTCTCTTTACTATACAGGGAATATTGTTTACGAAGTAAAAGAGGGAGAGATCATGCCATAAATAGAGCTGCGATAGAGAAAAGTGCTGCCCCTCATCGCAATCACTCGTGAGCGGCCTCCCCACGCTTCAGGATGGGAAGATGGAGAGCGAGGAGAACGGTGTGCGACCCTTCAAGAGACTGTGGTATTATGGTATTTTTATGGAACCGATGCTGGCAGCGGGGTGGGAGCGGATTTGCGCTGCCTGTGTATGCGGTGTGCGATTGTGTTTGTCAGAAGAGGAGAAGATAAGATGAAAAACAAGACCATGGCTGCGCTTGCGACTTTTGTGAAAGCGCAGTGGGGAAAGCCGATGTCTGAAAAAGTGATCGCTGATGCGGAACTGCGCTGGATGGAATTGTGTCGGGAAAATGAGTGTGCATGCAAAGAAAAGAAGGTGCATTACACAACGGCTATTTTCCCTTGTATCAGTTACTATGAAGCGCTGCAAAAGAATGGGATTTCACAACCGGATGCATTGACCTTCCTGGATGAAAGCTGGAGAAAGCAGGCTGAAAAAAGTGCAAGATGGATGAAAAAGATATTAGGTATTTTAGGACTTTATAAACGCTATCCGGCGATGTTTCGGTGGGTTGCAAAACGGCAGTTTGGGACGAAAGCCGGGTTTGAAGCAGATTTTTACCAGACCGAACAAACCTGCTGTAAGTTTGATATGAGGAAATGCCTGTTTTTGGATACCTGTCGAACCTATGGATGCCCTGAACTCACGCAGTGTTTTTGCCATACAGACGATATAAAAAACAAAGATCTGCATCCGAATCTGTGTTGGAATCGCACACAATATATGGGGAATGGCGGTGAGTTGTGCGATTTCGAAATCTGTGTAAAAGAACCGGATCAGAAGCGGTAGCAGGCTGCAAAGTCCTTCTGTTTTTTTATATTTTCCATGAAACATGGGGATAAAATGCAACAGCAAGGGAAGGACTGTTGTCGCTGCGAGCAGGCAGACCTGTTGCTGTCATATGTCTGAACAAAACGGGACATGCTACACTGGAATGTATTGTTATGGAATCATAGTGAGGGAATCCATGAAAGAATATGCAAACAAGAACATGCTCAAAGACGAAATCGAGAAAACTTATGCCAAGTTTATAGCGGAGTTTGACGCTATTTCGGAAGAGCAGAAGGATCTCCGAGCAGAAGGGGTGGATCGGACTCCGGCCGAGAATCTGGCGTATCAGGTTGGCTGGACGACCCTGTTGCTCCGGTGGGAACAGGAGGAGAGAAAAGGTCTGGAAGTAACCACGCCTTCGGATCAGTTTCGATGGAATCAGCTTGGAGCGTTGTATCAGTGGTTTACGGACACCTATGCCGGATTGTCGCTCCGGGAACTCAGAGCAAGGCTGGACACGAATGTCCGGGAGATCTATGAAATGATCGACACGATGCAGGAGGAGGACCTCTTCCTTCCGCACAGACGCAGGTGGGCGGATGGTGCCACTAAATCTGCGGTCTGGCCTGTTTCTAAATTTATCCATGTCAACACAGTGGCACCGTTCAAGACCTTCCGCACAAAAATCAGAACGTGGAAAAGGCTTATGCTGTGACGGGAATCTCCTTTGGGATGGGTCTATGATGAGAGTAAATGAGCTTGGGACAAAGCAGAAACAGCGGCAGAGGACAGTTCCTCTGCCGCTGCTATTATTTTTGTTTCGTTACCGCTGGATAAGGCTGCTTTACATCTGTTCGCCCCAAAATATAATCGACACTTGTATGGTGAAAATCAGCCAATTTAATTAACACTTCGGTTGGAATATCTCGTTTTCCGATTTCGTAATTGGAATAGCAGACTTGAGAGCAATTCAGCTGCTCAGCAAGCTCTTTTTGGTATAAATCTCTGTCCTCCCTTAACTCCCGAATTCTACGGTACATACTGTGAATCTCCTTTTTGTAAAATTACACAGGTATCATATAGTAAAACAAAATGTTATATTGACATATAAAACAATTTGTTTTATCATGAAGAAAAAAGGAATATAACGAGGGTGCCAATGGGTGCGAAAGAAACATCTGAAAGATGATGCTCTTACTGAAACTATAGTTTATCCAAAATCAAATAAAGAGAAACAAAGGAGGGTTTTCATGAAAACCAGACACCATTTAGCACAAACAATTTTACCGGCAATGCTTGTATTAACTTTGTTGCTGTCATTGCTTACGGGTTGTGCTATGACGGAATTGTCATCAAGGGAAGAACAGAAGCAAGAAACAAATGCTTCTTTGAATGAATTTGAAGAATTGTTGTATGAAAATCTCATCAATATATCCAATAGTTTTCATAATCCAGCAGCTATAAAACTTTTGGATGTAGTCGCTTATAGCGAAGGAAGCAAATTGGCAGAAGAAGGGTCATCGATTCAATGCTCGGATATTGTGCTCGTCAGATTACAAGGAGAAAATCTGACTGGTGGAACGGTATCAAATTATTATGTGATCTGCTTAAAAGAAAATGAAATGGGAGAGGTACTCAGAAATTATGAAGAAACTGCACGGACTTATGATCGAGCAAAAGACCTCCTGATGGGTTTCGGTGGAAAAAAGGGAGAGTATTATAATTTGGGAGCTACAAAACCGAATTTGGATGTAGGGAGTCCTCTTTTATCATTTGTTGCCCATGATTATTTTGACGAAAGAAAGATAAATGAAAAATTGGATGACTATTGGGGGCGCAAAGGCTTTTAATAACAGAATCTTGCGATAAACAGCGGCAGAGGAAAATTTCCTCTGCCGCTGTTGCATTTATGCCGACAAAGTGCGCCAAAGCTCCATGAATTTGGGGAGTAGCATCAGATGTAAACCTATAAAAGCAAAAATGTCAACCCAAGTTGCTGTACGGAATGTCTTGAAACCGCTAGACTGGAGGCAGAAACCACCCCTGTTTCGGGGCAAAGGAGAGAGAAGGATGATTTTTGCAGATAAGCTGATTGACCTGAGAAAGAAGAACGGATGGTCGCAGGAGGAACTGGCGGAGAAGCTGGAAGTGAGCCGTCAGACCATTTCGAAGTGGGAGGGGGCACTCTCCACACCGGACTTGGGTCGGATGCTGAAAATCGCTCAGCTGTTTGGGGTCACCACCGACTACTTAATGAAGGATAGGGAGCTTTCGGAGTGCATTACGGAGCAGTCGGCGGAAGATGGTGCTGTGATTCAACAGGTGAGCATGGAGCAGGCGGTGGAGTTCCTCCGATTGAGAAATGCCGCCGGAAAAAAGATCGCACTGGGTGTGCTGGAGTGTGTGCTGCGGATGCTGCGGAACAATCGAACCCGATAAAAGGAACACCCGGACAGAGCAGTCTGTCCGGGTGTGTTCGGTTCTGTTCGGCGAAGAGAAAGTCGCATAGAGGGCGGCCCTCGGTTAGTGAAGTGGTGCGGGGGAAGGGGATTCCGACGGGGTAGTTATAGGGATTCGATTTCTCTGCGGCCTTTGCACACGTAGTAGAGCGCACACAGGGTCAGCATAAAGAGAGCGGCTGCCGGAGCGGACAGACCAATGCCGAACAGGGTAGGATTGGGGCGGATGCTGGCAAAGTAGGCAAACGGAGTGCGCACCAACAGGGAGGCGATCACCCCTTGCAGCATGACAAAGCTGGTTTTTTCAATTCCGTTGAAGAAGCCGTCAAAGCAGTAAGCGAGAGACAGAATGAAGCATTCAACGGAGGTGGCACGGAGGAATTCGGCCGAGGCGGCAATCACGGCGCTGTCGTTGATGAACAAACGGGACATGGCATCGCCGTGGAAGAAGGTCAGATAAGCCAGCCCGCCGCCGATGACGGCCGCCGAAGCCATGCCCACCCACATGGCTCGTTTGGCGCGTTTCGGCTGATTGGCGCCCCGATTCTGAGCCACAAAGGCGGAGATGGCGGACATATAGGTGGTGGGGATGAGAATGACAAACATGATCAGTTTTTCTGCGATGCCTACACCGGAGGAGGCCACCACGCCCAAGGTGTTGACGAACCCCAGGATCAGCAGATAGGAGACCTCGTTGCACATCCGGAGCAGGGCGATGGGCAGGCCCAGCTTGAGGATGGAGAGGGCCAACCGGGGTTGCAGATGCAGGTGCTCCCGATGGACGGGGAAAGGCAGTTTTTTGCGGATAACACACAGAGAAAACAGAACACTGACTGCCTGAGCGCCGATGGTGGCGATGGCGGCCCCTACTGTACCCATCTGAAACAGGTCAATGAGGATGTAGTCGCCGATGATGTTGGCCACACAGGCAATGCCCACAAAGAGAAGTGGTGTTTTGGAGTCGCCCAGACCGCAGAAAATGCCGCTGAGCAGGTTGTAACCCACCACGAAGAGGGTGCCTGCACCGCAAATGAGGATGTATTGCACCGTTTTGTCAAAGGCTACCTCCGGCGCATGGAGCAGCGTGGCCAGACTGGGGGCAGACAGCAGCAGGATGGCGGTCAGCAAGGCGCTGATGATGGCAAAGATCCAAATGCTGGAGCCGATGATCTCCGCGCCCTGTTTGTCGTTGCGTTCGCCCACGGATTGACCCAGCAGGATGGTGGTACCCATGGCAAGACCGGTGATGATACCGCTGACAATGGCCATGGTTTGGCTGCCGGTGGACACGGCGGACACATCGGCGTTGGTGCCGAACTGACTGACCATCCAGAGATCGACGGCACCGTACAGCGCCTGAAGCATAAGCGAAAACAAAATCGGGATGGCGAATTTGCTGAGGGCGGGAAAAATCGGTCCGTCGGTAATGGGGTTGTGGTGTTGGTTCATCGAATCCCTCCTGCGGAACATATAGAAAATCCCCTTCGGACACTGGATAAAGCAGCCGAAGGGTGACAAGAAATCACTACTGACCATGCTAACTGAATGGACGGAAACTGTCAATGGGCGGGTTGCACAAAGAAAGGGAAAAAGTGCGTATTTCTGCCAAAAAACAATGTTTTTGTGATTTATCTTGCTAAATGGGTGAAAAATGGTGTATTAGGTACGAAATCACCTGTGCCAAGCAGAGAAAGGAGGATGCGGACGATGGAAATGGAACAGCTCCGCCGTATCACAGACAAAACAGAACAGGTCAACGGGGCAACGAACTCTATCACAGGATAGTTTTTTATCACAGCATCGGTGAAAACAGAGGGAGATTCATGGAATATGGAGGGAAAGAACCGAAACAGCGCAGAAAGCCGGAAAAAGTGCGCCCCTTTTTTGTGTAATGTGACAGCGGAGTTTGGAGAAAGTGACAAAAAACCGAGAGAAAAAAGGCGAATTCGGCGGGTTTACTTCAAAAAAGCATCTTTTTATAAGAATTTTCCATGTAGAAAACAAAAAAGAACAGCGGGAAATCAAAGAAAATAGATACCAGATCGGGTCTGTACTTCTTTCTACAAAGATCGAGCAGAAAAGGCTTGTTAATTCGTTGACAATAAACAAACCGGATGCTACAATGTGCAAAAAGTAACCCCCACACAACCAAAGGAGGTACAACCTATGAAGGGTTTTGCAATGTTGAAGATCGGTCAGACCGGCTGGGTAGAGAAGGATATTCCCGCCTGCGGACCTATGGATGCGATTTGTAAGCCGCTGGCTTTGGCTCCCTGCACCTCGGATGTGCATACGGTTTGGGCCGGTGCCATCGGAGATCGTAAGGATATGATTTTGGGCCATGAGGCTGTGGGCGAAGTGGTCGAGGTCGGCAGCATGGTCCGTGACTTCAAACCCGGCGATCGGGTTCTGGTCTCCGCCATTACCCCGGATTGGAACTCTCTGGAGGCGCAGGCCGGCTATCCCATGCATTCCGGCGGAATGCTGTCCGGCTGGAAATTCTCCAACTTCAAGGATGGCGTGTTTGCCGAGTACTTCCATGTGAACGATGCAGACGGCAACCTGGCACACCTGCCGGAAGGCATGGATTTGGGTGCTGCAACTATGATTGCCGACATGGTGCCCACCGGTTTCCACGGTGTGGAGCTGGCAGATGTTCAGTTTGGCGATAATGTGGCCGTCATCGGCATCGGCCCTGTGGGTCTGATGAGTGTGGCTGCGGCCAGCATCCGTGGTGCTGCGGAGATTTTTGCCGTGGGTTCTCGTAAGAACTGCTGCGATTTGGCCACCGAGTTCGGCGCAACGGACATCATCAACTATCGCAACGGCGATATTGTGGAACAGATTATGGACAAGACCCACGGTCAGGGTGTGGACAAGATCATCATGGCCGGCGGCGATAACGACACCTTTGCACAGGCCATCCGTATGCTGAAGCCCGGCGGAATCATCGGCAATGTCAACTATCTGGGCGAGGGTGATAATGTCTGCATTCCTCGTGTGGAATGGGGCTGCGGCATGGGTCACAAGCAGGTTCGGGGCGGATTGATGCCCGGCGGCCGCCTGCGTTCGGAAAAGCTGGCTCGGCTCATCGTGACCAACCGGATCCATCCTGAAAAGCTGATTACCCATCGGTTCAACGGACTGGAACATGTGGAGCCTGCCCTCATGCTGATGAAGGACAAGCCCAAGGACCTGATCAAACCTCTGGTCGTCATTGAATAAGTCTCCTAAATACCTGGAAAGCCGACGGAAGCGTTGCTTCTGTCGGCTTTCTTGATGTTTTTTTGAGGAAATCAGAGATTGCCCATCTGCCAGAAGGCCACGGCGCTGGCGGCGGCCACATTCAGCGAATCGACGCCGTGAGCCATGGGGATGCGGACGGTGTAGTCGCAGTCGGCAATGGTGGAAGTGGCCAAACCGTCCCCCTCGGTTCCTAATACGATGGCCAGCTTTTCTTCGGCGGCCAGACGAGGGTCCTTGATGGAGATGGAGTTGTCCGTGAGGGCCATCGCGGCTGACCGGAAGCCCATTTCGTGCAGCAGACCGATTCCGGAGTCGGTGCAGTCTTTGGGCAGGAAGGTCCAAGGGACCTGAAACACCGTACCCATGCTGACACGGGCGGAACGGCGGTAGAGCGGGTCACTGCATCCGGAGGTGAGCAGGACTGCATCCATACCCAAAGCGGCGGCAGAACGAAAAATAGCACCCACATTGGTGGGATTCATCACATTTTCCAGCAGTGCAATACGGGTGGCCCCCTTGCAGACCGCTTCTACCGAAGGAAGAGGCTTGCGGCGCATGGCGCACAGCATGCCACGGGTCAGATGGAACCCGGTCAGCTGTGTCAGGATTTCTGTTTCCGCCACAAATACCGGCACATCCTCAAAGGGGGTCAGCACCTCTTGTGCCTTCTTGGCCAGATTGGGCAGGTCTACCAGAAAGGACACCGGCTCGAATCCGGCGTCAATGGCCCGTTGAATGACCAGAGGGCTTTCGGCAATAAAAAGAGCGTTGTCCGGGTCAAAACGGTTCAGCAGCTGCACTTGGGTCATGCGGGCGTAGACATCCAGTTCTGGTGCAGAAAAATCCGTCAATTCAATGTAGCGTGGCATAGGGGTCTCCTTCCGTCCGTGGGTTCATTCACTGCACATTATAGGTCAGGGGCGGGGGTGCTGTCAATTCTACGAAATTCGAAGAAAAAGGATTGACAACGAAAAAGCACGGTGATATGATTTTAATATCATAAAGATACAGGGAGGTATCTGGTATGAATGAAATCGTATTAAACAAAAAGAAGAACGGTTTGGTGGCGGCACTGGGACTGCTGCTGCTGTATGCTGCGGCGATCGTGCTGGTGGTCTATGCTGCAAATCAGGATTGGACTGCACTGGCAGTGGTGGGAGGACTCTGGCTGGGTCTGGGCTGGATTCCTTTCCTGGGTCTGAAGGTAGTTGGTCCGCAGGAGGCACTGGTGCTGACCCTGTTCGGTAAATATGTCGGTACGCTGAAGGAGAGTGGCTTCTACTTTGTGAACCCCTTCTGTGTGGCGGTCAACCCTGCGGCCAAGACCAAGCTGAACCAGAGCGGCGATGTGGACAATGGGAAGAAGGGGCTTGTTCTCTCGGCAAATGGAATGTCCGGCAATGCCGAGATGGTGAACAAGAAAATCTCGCTCAAGGCCATGACCCTGAACAACAGCCGGCAGAAGATCAATGACTGCTTGGGCAATCCGGTGGAAATCGGCATCGCTGTCATCTGGCGTGTCACCGACACCGCAAAGGCGGTCTTTGATGTGGATAACTACAAGGAGTATCTGTCCCTCCAGTGTGACAGCGCGCTGCGGAATATCGTCCGGCTGTATCCTTACGATGTGGCGCCGGATGTGGACACCACCGGTGACGGTATTGCAGATGAAGGCAGTCTCCGTGGCTCCAGCGAGGTAGTGGCAGAGCGCATCCGTCAGGAGATCCAGGAGAAGGTTTGCACTGCCGGTATCGAAGTGATGGAAGCTCGCATTACCTATCTGGCCTATGCGCCGGAAATCGCCGCAGTGATGCTTCAGCGCCAGCAGGCCTCTGCCATCATTGATGCCCGTAAGATGATCGTAGACGGTGCCGTGGGCATGGTGGAGATGGCACTTGAGCGGCTGAATGAGAACGATGTGGTGCATTTGGATGAAGAGCGGAAGGCTGCGATGGTGTCCAATCTGCTGGTGGTGCTTTGCGGAAACCACGATGCACAGCCCGTCGTAAACTCCGGCAGCCTGTACTGATGTCGGAACCGAAAAAACAGGTGCCGCTGCGGCTGTCCGCAAAGCTGTATGCAGCCATTGCCGCCTGGGCAGAAGATGATTTTCGTTCCGTCAATGGTCAAATCGAGTATCTCCTTACCGAATGTGTGCGGCAGAGAAAGAAGAACGGAAAATATGTTTCCGACGAAATTGATGTACCTCCGGAATTGGATCTGGAATAAGAACACCCCCGGCTTGGACGCAGTCCAAGCCGGGGGCAACACTTTAGTTGACTTTCACCGTTTCCCACAGGTCATTGAGCGGGACAACAGAGGGGAATTGTACATCAACAGAGGGCGGAATTCGAAAGCGAGTTACATTTTTTTCTTGCACAAAGGCGGTTGTGCTGTGTTGCGGCTGCCTTTTATCCAGCGATAAAACAGAAGCAGCGCCACTTTGGTGGTGCTGCTTTGCTGTTTGGATTGGCACTTGTGCAGCCTTTGCGATTTGGGGACGGGCTGACGGTAGGTGTCTGACGGTTTTTGCTTTTGCTGAATTTATAGAAGGGGGATACCTCACTGTGATTTGCGGATGAGAATAAAGCAATCAATAAACAGGGTTATCCATATCTACCTTATCGACATCCTGATAGGGAGCTAGAGTGGAAATCATTTTTACGGGGGTATCATAAGCGTTACGACAATAATGAACTTCACCAGGCTCAATGTGGATCAGATCTCCGGCAGACAGGGTGTGGACCGTGCCATCCACTACAATGTCGATTTTGCCCTCGAGGATGAAGAAGTTCTCTTCCATTACATTGTGATAGTGAGCACGGAAGTCCTGGTTTGGCATAAATTGGACAATGGCAAAATTCATGCGGGGACCTTTCATCAGATACTTGGGGCCGCTGTCGCCAAAACGGTACTCGCGCTCTGTTTCGTTGATTACAAACATGGTAAAATCCTCTCCTTATCGAAATGATTTGCTCACAGGCCGGGGGCAATCCACATGTTCTGGGTCAGTTTACGGTCGCACAGGTCCAGCTGTGCGGCGTAGATTTGACGCCAGATTGGATACATTGCCTCGTATACCTTATGGTTTTCTGGGTTTGGCTGATAGGTGCGATCAAAATGCACAGCAGCATTAGCACCCTCTGCGATACTGGGATAGATGCCCACGCCGTAGCCGGCGAGAATTGCGGCACCGAGGGCGGTGGCTTCTTTGACGACAGGGGTGCGAACCGGTTTTCCGGTGACATCGGCCAGAATCTGGCACCAGAGAGGGCTTTTGGATGCGCCTCCGGCAAAAATCAGTTCATCAGGTTCGTTCCCGGTGGCTTCTCGGACCATATTGATGTGGCCGCGAACGAGGAGTGCGGTATTCTCCAAAATGGCACGATAGAAGGTATAGCGGTTGAATTGATCGGGATCCAATTTGAAATTGGTGAAGGTAGGGGCGGCGTGTTTCCAGTTGATGAAATTCATCACATCGCTGAAGCAGCACATCATACCGTGGCATCCGGCGGGAATCTTTTCTGCCTTCTGGTTCATCAAATCGTAGGGGTCGCAGCCTTGTGCTGCGGCTTGTTCTTTTTCTAGCTGACAGAAACCGTCGCGGAACCAGCGCATGACGAGTCCGGGCTTAAAGGCGAGTGCTTCGTACTGCCAAACATTTGGAACAGCGTGACAATTGACTCGGATTCGAGCGTTGGGATCGGTTTTTCCGCTGGGAGTGTTGAATTCGTACTGCCAGAAACTGCCGCCAAAAACAGCAGCCTGACCAGGCTCGCATGCGCCTACGCCGATGGTGCCAAGCTGACAGTCGCCGCCGCCTACCACGACGGGGGTTCCCTCGGCCAGACCGGTCTGCGCAGCACCTTTGGCGGTTACGGTGCCGGCCACGGTGCCGCACTCCATGACCTTGGGGAAAATATCTTCCCGGATACCACAGCGACGGGCGATTTCGGTGTCCCAAGTGCGGCTTTGCAAATCCATCAGGCCGGTTGTGGACCCGTTGCTGGGCTCTACGGCAAGAACACCGGTCAGCTTGTAGATAAGCCAATCGTTAAACATGCCGACTGCGGCGGTTTCTTCATAAAGTTCGGGCAACTTGTTCTTGACCCAAAGAATACGGGGAATGGCGTTGAGCGCATAGCTCTGGCCGGATTTATGGTAGAGTTGTTTTTCGAGATCGGGATCGCTGTGGACGAGTTGAGCGACCTCATCTGTGCTTCTGGCATCCACATTGGCGCAAGCCCAAATTTCCTCGCCAGCGTGGTTGTATAGGAGGATGCCTTCTCGCATACAGGTGGTGGAGACGGCTGCAACCTCATGAGGGGAGATGCCGGTCTGCTCCAGTACGCCACGCACACAGTTGCTGGCCAGCTGCCAGTTCAACTTCCAGTCGAAGTCCATGCTGCCAGGAAAGCGTGGGTCCTCTGCGTGGGTCCACTCTTGCTGGACACAGCCAATCTGATTTCCTGCCAGATCAAAGAGAACGGCGCGCACACTCCCGGTTCCGGCATCAATTGCCATGAGATACTTACTCATAGATGTAACCTCCTTGTATACTGAATATACTGAAACAACAGGGACAAAGAACTATAAAAGTTTAACTTGGTTTCGCAGGAGAAAAAGGTTTGTCTAGCAGGGCCTCGGCAGTGGTTTCGTCCGTAATCAGGGTGTCGAGATACCCGCCCTTAAGTGCTGCGTGGATGGCATCGACTTTTTGTTCGCCGCCTGCTACTCCGATTACATTGTCCATAGCACGCAATTCCTCCAAAGAGGTGCTGACAAGTCGCTGCTCCACACTGCTTTGGACGGTGTTTCCGTTCTCGTCGAGGAAGTGACTGAGGATGTCGCCGACGGCACCTTGCATTTTTAAAAGCAGAAAGTCGGCGTGGTTGAAAATGCCGTTTTTGATAATGGTAGCTTCGCTGTCCATGCCGCCGATACCGATTACGGTCATGGAAGCGGCGTGACTCATTTGCCGGATTCGACGCACAGACTCCTCTTGGAGAATCATGTCAGCCATTTCGGTGGTATCCATCACAAAAGGAGCTGGTATCAGATGGAGTCGGGCGTTGAATATGCTGGATTGGGCATTGGGCAGATAATAGCTGACACCACCGGTGAGTGAAACGACATTGATAGGATATTCAGTGGAGCGGGCCAAGTGGTTTAATACCCGGCTGGGGGTATCGCCGTAACCCATATTGATAAAGGAGTTTTCGGTGAGGCGATCGCCGATGTACATAGCAGCACCTTGGGCGAGACTTTCGTTCAGGTTGGAGGCGTCACCACCGATGGGAATCAGAAAAGCATCCTTTAGACCGAATCGGCAGCTCAATTCTTTTTCCAGTTGCATGCGGCGGCTGTTGTCTTGGCGGATGCGAAAACTTACGATTCCGTTTTGGCGGGCTTTTTCAAGAAGGCGAATCACTCGAACACGGCTGATGCCCATCAGTTCGGCAATTTTTTGCTGTGTATAATTTTCAATGTAGTAATACCATGCTGTTTTGACCATCAGCATTTCTTCGTATGTCAGTTCTGTATTCAATGTTTGACCATCCTTCTGCGTGACAATGTTGCAAAATACATGACTCATTCACCACTTTGTAGGATTCTGGAATATGCGGTGTAATTCTGGAAGCAGAAATTAACAAATGTAATGAAGAAAATCAAATGTATCTACAAATGGAGTATAGCATCGGTAAAGTATTTCTGTCAATCCGAAAATCTTATACACTTCAAAAAACGGGAGGATTGTTCAATGTGCATAAAAACAGCGAAGGATCTCTGGCTTCAAAAACGGAAAAATTGTCTATATTAACCGTATAATGGCGGTGTACTTCGTGGATAATAGAGCAATTATACGGATTTTTGAAATGAGGAGTTGTGATTTTTTGATATATGCTGTTGACAAAGGATAAAAAATACATTATTCTTAGCCTACAATCAAAAATCTAATTTGCTAACATTTGTGAAGTAAATTTGGTGGGAGGGATAGACTTGAGAAACAGGACTGATTCGGCGGACAAAACGTCTCTTTTGTCGGTCTGTAATGTATACAAGTCGTTTGGTCTGAATGCAGTGCTCAAAGGCATCAGTCTCGACTTGGCACCAGGCGAAGTTTTATCGTTGATCGGCGGAAATGGTGCCGGCAAGAGTACCCTGATGAAGATTGTTATGGGTATCTACAGTCATGACAGTGGCGAGATTTTTGTAAACGGTCATGAGATGGCAGCTGGAAAAACCGCAGAAGCACTGGCTCAGGGTGTATATATGGTACCTCAAGAGCCGCTCCTGTTCCCCAATATGTCGGTTGAGGAAAATATCCTGATTGGGTTCGACCGCCCTCGCAGTGAACTGCACCGTGAGCTGGTGGAGAAGATGGAACATTTGGGGTGGCAGATTGGTCTTGAGCGCAAGGCGAGCAGCCTATCCATTGCGGAACAGCAGTTGGTTGAAATTCTGCGAGGTCTGCTGCGTCATGCAAAGGTTTTGATTTTGGATGAACCTACCAGTGCATTGACCTTTAAAGAGGTTGAAAGTTTGTTCCGCTGTGTGGAAGATTTAAAAGCTCAAGGTATTGGTATTATTTATATCACACACCGCCTCAATGAGGTGTTCCAGATTTCCACCACGGTGGCGATTATGCGAGACGGCGTTATTACGCTCAGCGGACCTGTTACTGACTTTACGAAAGATGATCTGGTACGGGGCTTGCTTCCGGCAGAAAATGCTAGCTGTAAGGTCTCAATCGGAAGCAAAGTGGACTATTCCAAGCCACCGGTACTGGAATTGCGCAATTTCAGCGGATATGGCTTTAACGATATTTCGCTGAAAGTCTACCCTGGCGAAATTGTCGGTCTAGCGGGTGTTGTAGGTGCTGGGCGCAGTGAGATGGCATTGACTATCTTTGGGCGAGACAAGGCGCTGGGTGGCAGCGTGATTCTGGACGGAAAGGACATTACCGGACTCAAAACCGACGCAGTGATCAAGGCTGGCTTGAATTATGTTTCTGAAGATCGCCATGCGGATGGGTTGTTCAAACTCAGTGATGTGGCGTGGAATACAACCAGCGCACTGTTGAATTCGAACCGCATGGGCCGTTTCTTTCTGAATCGCAAGGAAGAAAAGAGCGTCACTCAGCAGTATATTGATGATTTTCGCATCAAGGTAACCGGACAGGATCAGCTGACTGGAAGCCTCTCTGGCGGCAACCAGCAGAAGATCGTCATTGGACGCAGCCTGTCCACCCGTCCTAAGTTGGTTATCTTGGATGAACCGACTCGTGGTATTGATGCTGCGGCCCGTGGAGATGTGTACTGTATTATTCATCAGCTGCGTGATCAGGGGGTGTCCATTCTGCTGATTTCCTCCGATATGGAAGAAATTATGGAGCTAAGCGACCGCGCCATTAGTATTTATCAGGGCCGAGTGAATTGTGAATTCAGCAGAGGTGAGATTTGCGAAGATAATCTGACCAGTGCAGCTTTCGGCTTGCAGCGAAAGGAGGCAACGGTATGAATAAGCTAAAGGCTCTGCTGAAAGCCAGAGAGATGAACAGTTTTCTATTTCTGGTTGCACTGTTTGCCATTGTGAGTATAATAAATCCGGAATTTGCCTCTGTTACAAATATTTCGGCTTGCTTTAACTCCTCGGTGGTGTACATCTTGATTGCAGTTGGTATGGCTTTCGCCATTTTGGTAGGGGAAATCGATGTTTCGGTTGGTTCGACACTTGGTTTTGTCGCAACAGTGGTTGGAAGCATGCTTCGTGATGGTGTCAACTGGGGAGTGGCATTTACCGTTGGTATCCTAATTGGTGCTGCGGTTGGTTTGCTTAACGGTTGGGGCGTTGCCGTTATGGGTATTCCGTCTTTGATTTTTACCTTGGGTGTCAACGGTGTACTCCGTGGTGCCATGTATGTATATTCCAATGGCGCATGGGTAGAAAACCTGCCCAAGGAATTCAAGAATTTCTCTTCCGTGACTGTATTTGGCGAATTGACTGTCTACTTCATCTGCTGCTTGCTGTTGGTGTTGGTGGTTCACTTGTTGCTGACACGCACGCGCCGAGGCCGGTACTTTACCGCTGTTGGTGATAATGCGAGCGGAGCCACGCTGGTCGGTATCTCCGCAGTCAAGACCAAGATCGTGGCCTATGTGATTTGCGGAGTGATGGCTGCGGTAGCTGGCATCGTTTTCTGCAGCCGAATCGGTTTTGTCACCTCCATTTCCGGCAATGGTTACGAGATGAAGGCTGTGGCTGCCTGCGTACTGGGCGGTATCAGTTTGAGCGGTGGCGTTGGTAGTGTTGTTGGTGCTGCCATTGGAGCTGTTATTATGAGCTCGATTAGCTATCTGTTGGTCTTTATGGGTTTCTCTTCCAACTACGACAATGCGATTACCGGCATCATTCTTATTGCGATCGTGGTGATTGATGCGCTGCTCCAGCACCGCAGTGCGGTCCGTATGCGTCATGAACGGCTGTTGAATCGCACGGCTGGGACCGCAGAAGGAGGCGATGCCAAGTGAAAACGAATCAAATTCGTACGCTACGGGGCAAAGCAAACGGATGGAATCTGTTTCTGGTGTGCGTGCTGGTTATGGAGTTTGCAGTGTTTGGTATCGCAAACCCCAAGTTCCTGCGGCTCCCCTTGCTGCTGTCCAGTGTCAATGACTTTATCGCAATCTGCCTGATCAGCTTGTTTGTCACATTTGTTATGATTACCGGCGGTATCGACATTCAGGCCGGTGCTATTGTAGGATTGACATCTATCATCATCGGAGTGGCATGGCAGGATTTTGGCTTCAATATCTGGGGCGCTGTGGCGCTTGCTGTGGTGGCCGCGGCCTTGTGCGGCGCACTCTCCGGATTCTTCATTGCCTATTGCCGTGTGCAGGCCATGGTGGTTACCCTGGGAGGCAGTTTCCTCTATGCCGGATTGGCTTTGCTGGTATCTACCCTCAGTTCCACTGAAAGCTATCAGGGGATCAGTGGGTTCCCGGATAGTTTCAAGGCCATGACTAAGTTCAAGCTTTTTGGGGTGATCCCCTCTCAGTTGATCATCTTTGTGGTTATGGTCATCGTTGCATACCTGTTGCTCCACAAGAGCAAGTATGGACGCCGGGTGTTTCTGGTGGGAGTCAACCCGCAAGCAGCTGAGTTTTCCGGCATTAATTCCCGTTTGGTCGTTATGTCCACCTATATCCTAAGTGCAATCAGTGCGGCTATTGCTGGTATTGTTCTGACTTCTTATCTGGGTACAGCAAAGAGCGATCTTGGCAGCACCTTGACTATGAACATTATCACTGCTTGTGTGCTGGGCGGTACTCTGTCCACTGGCGGCAAGGGAAATGTGTTGGGCACTGCATTGGCATCTTTGATTATCGGACTGATGCGATTTGGTATGCCTTTGTGCTTTAAGGTGGGCACTCAGTATCTTGACATTCCCGTGGGTGTGCTGCTGATTCTGGTGGTGGTAGGCCGTGCTGTTATGGAGAAGCCTCAGACCGCCGTGATTCTTGCTAATCTGAAAAAGAAAATTCGTCCCGCATCAAAGGCGGCACAATAATCTTGTATTTAGAGTGGTTGCGCTCTAAAATAAAATTAGGAGGAAGAAAAAATGAAAAAGGTATTTGCTTTGATGCTCAGCTTGGCCATGGCGCTATCTTTGGTCGCCTGCGGTGGTCAGGGAGGCGGCTCTACATCCGGTGCCGACAGCTCTGGCGCTGGAAGCAATACGACGGCGAACTCTGTGGAAGGAAAGACGGTTACTTTTATCCCTAAGGTGACTGGTAATGCCTTCTTTGAGGTTGCAAACGATGGCGCTCAGAAGTTGGCGAAGGATTGGGGAATCACAGTTGACTATCAGGGCAGCCCCAATGCCGCTGTAGCGGATCAGGTGCAGGTTATCAACACTGCGGTTGCTTCCGGCACGGATGCTATTTGCATCTCTACGGTTGATGCTGCTGGTGTGGCAGATGCCCTGCAGGCAGCTCGTGATGCCGGAGTTGTAGTCACCACCTGGGACTCCGATGCTGCTGTTGGCGATCGTGATCTGATGGTTTCTCAGGGCACTCCTGAGGTTCTGGGGCGTATGCTGGTGGATATGGCAGTCACTGGTTTGGAGGCGCGCGGTATTGATCCCAAGGCTGACGAGGTTACATACTGCTGGCATTACTCTCAGGCTACTGTGACGGACCAGAACAGCTGGCAGGTTGCCGGTGAGGCTATCATTGCGAAGGAATATCCCAACTGGAAGAATGTTGCTCCTGATAACTACTATTCCAATCAGGATGCTGAGCAGGCAATCACTGTGGGTGAAGCCGTTCTGGCAGCTCATCCTGACATTGATGTGATCATTTGCAATGACTCCACTGCTCTGCCTGGCCAGCTGCAGGCCGCCGAGAACAAGGGCTATAACAAGGACAACATCACCATCACTGGTTTTGCAACGCCCAACTCCATCAAGGAGTACTGCTCCAACGGCACTCTGGTCAACTGGGGCCTGTGGGATTGTGGTATTCAGGGCGGCATGGGCTGCTATCTGGCCGCCTATCTGGCTGCAGGTAACGAGGTTCATGTTGGTGATGTGATTTCCATCCCTGGCATTGGTGATTGTGAGGTCCTGTCCAACGATTCCATTGCGGAAGGCGCGGATACCGCCAAGACCAACAATGGTGTGGTACTTCTGCCTGAGCGCGCTGTGTTCAACGCCGAGAACATGAATAATTACGATTTCTAATTCTGTGAATTCGACAGTTGTAGGCAGATAAAGAATCCTTTTGATGGAGCCCGGTCCTTCCGGACTGGGCTCCGCTGCCCTAGATACATAAATGATGTGTTTGTGTATCTAAGGGAGCGGAGTTTTGAAGATTCCATCCGTTATCATACAGACATTTAAGGAGGATATTACTATGGCAGATCTTCAGGGTCTTAAGGTCGCAAAAGATTATCATACCGATGTTCCGTTTGCAAACCAGAACGGATTCTATCTGAAAGGCATTAACAGCTTGGATTGGGGCATGAAACGCCACATGGCCAACATCTTTGATCCTAAAAGCGGCAATACTGTTATGTTTGCCTTTGACCATGGTTATTTTATGGGCAGCACTGCAGGTTTGGAGCGTCTGGATCTGCTGCTTCCTAAACTGGCTCCTCATGTGAACTGTTTCATGGGTACTCGCGGTGCGATCCGCACCTGTGTGCCGCCCGAGATTGCGCCTTCCATTGCACTGCGTGTTACATCTGGCTCCAGTATGCTTCAGGATGATTTGAGTCATGAGATTGTGGCAGTGGATATTGAGGATGCCGTCCGTATGAATGCCGACTGCATGGCCGTTCAGACCTTTGTAGGTGCGGATGGTCAGTTGTCTAGCTTGGAGAACCTGAATCAGGTGATCAATGCCGGCATGCGTTACAGCATCCCCACGATGGGCGTGTGTGCTGTGGGGAAGGATATGGCTCGGACGGACCGGTTCTTCAAGCTGGCAACCCGTATCATTGCGGAGATGGGCTGTCAGGTCGTCAAAACATATGACTGCGAAAACTTTGAAGAAGTCGTTGCGGCCTGTCCTGTGCCGATTGTTGTGGCCGGTGGCAAAAAGCTGGCGGAAGCCGAGGCGATGACGCTGGCTTATAGTGTGATTCAAAAGGGTGCCAGAGGCGTGGATATGGGTCGTAACATTTTCCAGAGCGAGCATCCTGTGGAAATGGCCATTGCCATCAACAAGATCGTTCACGAAGGATTCACCGATAAGGAAGCTTACGAACTCTATTTGGACAGCATCAATGGCTGATTTATGACAGGAACAAAAAGGGACAGGCCTCTCGGTCTGTCCCTTCTTTTGAAGGAGATGGATTGTTATGGCTTTGCAGGTAACAGAGATGGTAGTTCCTGTGGTTCTAATGCTGCTCATCGGAGTTTTCTGCCGACGGAAGGAGATTTTAGATGAGAAGGGACTGGCAGGGATGAAATCACTCATTGGTAATGTGTTGCTGCCGGTGGTGCTGTTCAACGCATTTTTTACTGCTGGTTACAGTCTGTCGGTGGTGCTGTTATTTGTGGTGGTGTATCTTGGTTTTACTGTTGCATTGCTGGCGGGTTTTGCGCTACGGCGCTTTGTGTCGCCCTATCCTCGCTTTTTGCCCTTTTTGCTCACCAGCGCAGAGGGTGGAATGTTGGGATATGCCCTGTATGGGTTGTTGACGGGCAACCAAAGCGGGTTTGCTGCGGTAGATTTAGGTCAGACTGTGTTTGCTTATACAGTATTTCTGGCGGCACTGAAAGCATCGGATGGGAAGGCGGTCTCTCTGCGTGAAATGGTGAAAATTATGCTGACAAACCGCTGTTTCTTGGGGATGGCGCTTGGTATCTTGTTGGGAGCCTCCGGAATGGGTACACGAATCCTCAATTGTCCTCTGTCTGGAATCTTGACGCGATCCATTGCAATGGTTGCTGCACCGGTAGGGGCATTGGTTCTGTTGGTAGTCGGGTATGAGTTGAATCTAAATCGCAAGCTGCTGCGGCCTGTTGCGGTCACTGTGCTGTTTCGCTTGGTGCTGATGAGTGGCTTGTTGGTGCTGGTGAGTTGGGTTGTATTTTTGCTGATTCCCTTTTCCAAAGATTTGTTGTTGGCCTTGATGATTCTTTATGCATTGCCGGCTCCGTTCATTATCCCGTTGTTTGCAGATGTGGGTCGTGATGGGGAGTATATCTCCACGGTCTTGTCGGTGGAGACAATCTGTACTATGGTTTTATTTGTAGGTATTGCGGCTTACGCAGTGTCTTGAGTGTATATTCTTGATTGCAGTAGTTTTTCTTTTTTTGAGCAAAAACCACGCAAGCAGCCTTAAACAGGCGCTTGCGTGGTTCTTGTTTTGTGGGGGCAGATCGTAATTGCTCGATACGGGATTCTCATGAAGCTTTGCGTTGGGTCCAAGCCGGGGGCAACACTTTAGTTGACTTTTACCGTTTCCCACAGGTCATTGAGCCGAATGAGCATTTCATCGCTCATGCTGCGATACGCATAGCGGTTATACAGGGTGGAAAATTCGCCCATATCCGGGTAGAGCATCTCCATCACATCCTCGCCCATATCCTCGTGATAGGTCTCGTTTTCATAGACCAAGCGGTTGGGGACGGCATAGTAGATATACTCGGCGTTGGCGATGGCCGGTTCCTCCGAAAGCATATAATTGATGAAAATTTCCGCCAATTCCTTGTGCTGGGAGGAGGCGGGGATGCACATGGTGTCCACAAAATAGTTGGTGGGCTCGGGGTAGTAGAATTGCAGATCCACATGCTCGGCTTGCGCTTCCTGCATCAGGAAGTAATCGCCGGCGTAGTAGGAGGCGATGGCCGCTTCGCCGGATTCCATCATGTTGAATACCTCGTCCATGACATAGCTTTTCACCATATGGAACTGGTCGATGAGGGCATCGGCACCGGCCTGCCAGTCCTCCGGAGCCGTGGAGTTGACATCCAGACCCAGGTGATACATAGCGGTGCCGAAGGCGTCCCGGGAGTTGTTGTACTGCAAAATCTGACCGGCGTACCTGGGGTTCCACATCAGATCCCAGCCGCCCACATCGGACGGGTCCACCACATTGGCATCGTAGATAATGCCCACAATGCCGTAGGTGTAGGGGATAGTGTACCGGTTTTCCGGGTCATAGTACAGGTCTTTGAACGCGTCATCAATGTACTGGTAGTTGGGGATGTGGTCAAAATTCAGCGGATAAAGCAGTCCCTCGTCGATCATGCGGGCAGCCATATAGTCAGAAGGGAAAATCACATCATAGCTGACGGCCCCGCTGGATAATTTGTTGTACATATCCTCGTTGGAGGGGTAGGTGCTGTAATTCACCGTGACCGCCTCGCCGTAAGTCGCCTCATACCACTGTTCAAAGGCGTGGATGGTGTCAAGGCCGCCTTCGCTGCCGTCCGAAATGTATTCGCCCCAGTTGTACACATTCAGAACCAGTTTGTCAGCACGGTTGCCGCAGCCGGTCAGCAGGGCAAGGGAGACCAAAGTGAGTGCAAAGAGCAGGCAGATCCATTTTTTCAAGGTAGGTTCCTCCTTATCACGGGAAGGACCGTGCCGGACGGTCAGTTGATCTTTACGGTTTCCCAGAGAGAGTTCAGGTAAATGAGCATTTCGTCGCTCATACTGCGATAAGCGTACCGATTGTAGCGCTCGGCAAAGTCATCCATCTCGGGGTACAGGATCTCCATGGCATCTTCACCCATGTCCTCGATGTAGCCTTCGTTTTCGTACACCAGGCGGTTGGGGCTGGCGTAGTTGATATACTCGGCGTTGGCAATGGCCACTTCCTCGGACAGCATGTAGTTGATGAAGATTTCTGCCAGTTCCTTGTTTTGGGCACAGGTAGGAATGCACATGGCATCCAAAAACAGGTTGGTACGCTCGGGATAGTAGAATTGCAGATCCACATGGTCCGCCTGTGCCTCCTGCATGGTGAAGTAGTCACCGGCATAGTAAGAACCGATGGCCGCTTCGCCGGACTCCAGCATATTGTAGATCTCGTCCATGACATAACTCTTCACCAGATGATACTGGTCGATGAGGGCGTCGGCGGCCTTTTGCCACTCGGCCCGGTCGGTGGTGTTCACATCCAGACCCAGATGGTACATGGCGGTGCCAAAGGCATCCCGGGAGTTGTTGTACTGCAAAATCCGACCGGCATACTTCGGGTTCCACATCAGGTCCCAATCCCCCACATCGGCCTCATCCACCACATTGGCATCGTAGATGACACCCACAATGCCGTAGGTGTAGGGGACGGAATACTGATCCTCCGGATCGTAGTACAGCCCGTGGAAAGAGTCGTTCAGGTACTGATAGTTGGGGATGTTGTCGAAGTTCAGGGGCTGCAGCAGGCCCTCGGAGGCCATGCGGGCAATCATGTAGTCCGATGGGATAATGACATCATAGCTGACGGCCCCGCTGGAAATTTTGTTGTACATATCCTCGTTGGAGGGATAGGTGCTGTAATTGACCGTGATTTCCTGCCCGTAGGTTTCCTTGTACCACAGTTCAAAGGAACGGATCGTGTCCAGAGAGCCGTCACTGCCGTCGGAGATATACTCGCCCCAGTTGTACACATTCAAGACCAGTGCATCGGAGGATTTGCCGCAGCCGGTCAGCAGCAGGCACAGGGCGGCGGCAAGAACAGAGCAAAAGAGGAGAAGTTTCTGTTTCATCGTTGGCCTCCTGAAAAATTAGTGTCTGACGCGCTTGGCTTTTTTCGGCTTTTTGTTCTCGGCGTCCCGATCCGAGATGAAATTGCTGATCAGCAGCAGAGCGAGCGTGACAAAGAAGATGATGGTTGCCAGAGCATACATTTTCGGCGTGACAGTTTTCTTGGTCATGCTGTAAATGCGGATGGGCAGGGTTTCGAATCCGGTGCCGGAGGTAAAGTAGCTGATGACAAAGTCATCCATGGACAGGGTAAAGGCCATAATGGCACCGGTGACGATGCCGGGCAGCATTTCCGGCAGCTCCACCTTGAAGAAGGCACGAATGGGGGTGCAGCCCAGATCCATGGCGGCCTCCGGAAGGGAACGATCCATCTGGCGCAGTTTGGGCAGGACCTGCAAAATCACATAGGGCAGGCAGAAGGTGACATGAGCAATCAGCATCGTCCAGAAATTCAGACTGCTCTTGGCACCAATCAGACGGCCCACAAAGACGAACATCAGCATCATGGAAATACCGGTGATGATGTCCGGGTTGGTCATGGGAATGTCGGTCACGGTGTTGATGAGGCCGCGATACCAGCGGCAGCGCAGCCGGTCAATGCCCCAGGCGGCGGCCGTGCCCATGACGGTGGCAATGGCGGTGGCACTGGCGGCCAGCACCAGCGAGTTGCGGACGGCTTCCAAGGTGTTGCGGTCGTTCATCAGCTCCTCGTACCAGTAGCCGGAGAAACCGGCAAACACGGACAGACTCTTGGAATCGTTGAAGGAGAACACCAGCAGCACCACGATGGGCGCAAAGAGAAAGATAAAGACCAGAACGGTGAAGATATGAGGCAGAACCTTTTTCACTTTGCGTCACCTCCGTAGACGGAGCGAGCCGTCAGATATTTGACCAAGGCCATAAAGACCAGCAGAATGACCATCAGCACCAGCGCCATGGCGGCGGCAAAGTGCAGGTTGTTGGCCAGATACTGCCCCTCGATGGCGTCGCCGATGAGATAGAACTTGCCATAGCCCAGCTTCTGGGAGATGTAGAAGGTGCTGATGGATGGGATCAGCACCATGGTGATGCCGGACATGACACCGGGCAGACTCAAGGGGAAGATGACCCGCCGCAGCACAGATACGGAGCCGCAGCCCAGATCCCGGGCAGCCTCAATCAGGCTGTTGTCGATTTTCAGCATGATGGAATAAATGGGCAGCACCATGTAAGGCAGGTAATCGTACACCATGCCGATGACCACGGCAGTTTCCGTGCCGATGACATGGATGGGGGGCAGTCCGATCTTGGTGATCAGATTGTTGATGACACCGGAATCCTGCAAAATGGTCATCCATGCATAAGTCCGGATGAGGAAGTTCATCCACATGGGAATCATGATGAGAGTCATCAGGGTTTTCTGGGTGCGTTTTTTGGCATGGGCAATCTGATAGGCCAACGGATAGCCAATCAGCAGACACACAATGGTGGAAATAGCGGCCAGCTTCAGGGAGCGGGCAAAAATCATCAGGTAGGTGTGGACCTCTCGCACCGTTCCGTCTGCGGATTTGATGTTGCTGACGGCGGTAAAGAAGCGGGCCACATGCTCGGTGGTGAAGTTGAAATTGTTATCAGTGAAGGCAAAATAAGCCACAAACAGCAGGGGGACCAGGACGAACAGCAGCGCCCAAATGGAATAAGGGGCCAGTGCGGCCCGACAGCCTGCGTTTTTTTGCTTTATGGAATGGGTTGTCATTCTTCCGTGTCGCCTCCCCCGTTGGCCAGCTCCTCTTCCAGCTCCAGCTCTTCCACTTCGTCAGAGAAGGTGGAGTAGTCGCCAAAGGTACCGGAGTACTTGGATTTTTTCATGATGTGGATGGCGTCGGGGTCCAGCTTGATGCCGATGCGCTCGCCTTCGCCCACAAAGTCGGTGGTCTGGATCATCCATTTGAAGCCCTTGATGTCCACAATGATTTCGTAATGGACGCCGAGGAAGGTGACGGAGGTCACATCGCCGTGCAGCTCGGCCTGATCGGCGGGCACGATGTCCACATCTTCCGGACGGACCACCACATCCACCGGCTCGTTCCGATCAAAGCCCTTGTCCAGACATTCGAAGGTGTGTCCGGCAAACTTGACCGAGTAGTCCTTCAGCATCACACCGTCCAAAATGTTGCTTTCGCCGATGAAGTCGGCCACAAAGGCGTTCACCGGCTCGTTGTAGATGTCGGTGGGCGTGCCGATCTGCTGGATCTTACCCTCGCTCATCACCACGATGGTGTCGGACATACTAAGGGCCTCCTCCTGGTCGTGGGTGACAAAGACGAAGGTGATGCCGGTGCTTTTCTGGATTTTTTTCAGTTCTACCTGCATATCCTTGCGGAGCTTCAGATCCAGTGCGCCCAGAGGCTCATCCAGCAGCAGGATTTTCGGGCTGTTGATCAGAGCACGGGCAATGGCCACCCGCTGCTGCTGGCCGCCGGACAAACTGGTGACTCGACGGTTGGCAAAATTGGACAGCATGACCAGAGAGAGCATCTCCTCCACACGGGCCTTGATCTCCTCCTTGGGGACCTTCTTTTCCCGGAGAGGGAAGGCCACATTCTCAAACACATTGAGATGAGGAAACAGGGCATATTTCTGGAACACAGTGTTGACATTGCGCTTATAGGGGGGGACCTCGTTGATACGCTTGCCCATAAAGACAATGTCGCCCTCGTCGGGCTGCTCAAAGCCGCCGATCATGCGGAGGGTGGTGGTTTTACCACAGCCGGAGGGACCCAGCAGGGTAATGAATTCGTTGTCGTGAATATCCAGACTGATGTCGTCCAGAACCGTTTCTCCGTCAAATGCTTTGGAGATGTGCTTCAGCTCAATGATTTTGTCCATCGTGTGTTCTCTCCTCTTCCGGTTATCGTCCGTTGGCACTAAAAACAAAAAAGTGGTATGCCGCGGATGCAGCATACCACTTGAGCATGTGAAGGGAACACACCGAACGGCGGCACAGCGCCGAATGTGCGTGCAGGACGATCACAATGGGAGTCAGAGTCATATAGCAAAGAATACTTTTACCACTCTTATTGACCATTTCACAAGTATATGCCACGGGGCACTGGTTTATAGTAACCAACTTATAAAACTGAGCTTTTAACTCAATCAATAAGGCAACGAAAGTTGCCAACTGCAACAGCAGTTCTCGGCATTCGACCCGGCTGTCCGTATGGCCTCAGCCGATCAGATCGGCGGTCGTATATCTTGCTTCGGAAAACTCGTTCCAATTGAGACGACGAGATTATAACACAAAATTCGACTTGTGTCAACGAAAATACGGCAAGGAACGGGTTGGTTTTCGTTGCTGCACCAGAGTGGAAGCCGCTTGGAGCGGCTTGAATGCACGGCGTAGGGCAGCAAAGCGAGAATGGAAGAATGTGGGAACTTTTACCTGCCGTAGATGCGGCCCTCTTCCACCAGGGTCACCACGCCGTCAGTGCAGTCCAGCACAGTGACAGAACAGTTTTTCTGGGGCGGATTCCGCCAAAGCTCGGCCAGCGGCAGCTCCGTGAGGGCGGCCACCACGGCCCGGATGACGGCGCCATGACTGACCAACAGCACATTCTGATGGTGCTGCGCCTCCAGTGGGCGGATCAGCTGGTCCACAATGATTCGGGCCCGCCGGAGCAGCTCCGGATAGGATTCGCCATCCCCCAAGGGAGTATAGCCGCAGGGATCGGTAAAGATGGTCTTGCATAGGGGATGCTCGGTGACCACCAGACCCTCCAAATCGCCAAACCCCATTTCAATGAGGCATTCCTCCTGATGAACGGGCAGACCAAAGCAGGCGGCCACCGTTTCGGCGGTCTGCTGAGTGCGGGTCAGAGGGCTGGCGGCGATGTAATCCAGGGGCAGATCACGCATCCCCTCGGCGGCGGCCCGGGCCTGTGCCAAGCCGGTTTCGTTCAGAGGAATATCGGAACGGCCCTGCATCCGATGGGCGGAATTCCAATCGGTGAGGCCGTGGCGCATCATGTAGATGTTCATAGCAGCAGAAGTCCTTTCGTTTTTTGCAGCATTTGTTCTTTATTATAACCATTTTCGGAAAAAGTGCAACGCATCGCAGAAGAGAAACGGCTTGCACCCTAGACGAAAATCGGGTACTATGGGGAGAAAAGGAGGGAGATCTGTGATTCGACAGGCAAACGAACAGGAATTGCCCCGACTGATGGAGATTTTTGCTGTGGCAAAGGCATATATGCGCCGCAATGGCAATGGGTCCCAGTGGGGGGATGAATACCCCAGTGAAGCATTTCTGCGGGGGGACTTGGAAAAAGGAGAATTGTATGTGGTGGAAGAGCAGGGGATCATCCACGGCTGCTTTGTTTTGGCAGAGGGGGAAGATCCCACCTATGCCACCATTGACGGGGCATGGCATGGGACGGGCCGCTACGGGACCATCCACCGGGTGGCCTCGGACGGCAGTGGCGGCATTTTTGCGGCATTGATGGAGTTTGCCAAGGCACGGCATACCATGCTGCGGATCGACACCCATGAAGACAATGCCACCATGCACCACTTGATTCAGAAGCACGGCTTTCGGCGGTGCGGCATCATTTTCTTGGAAGGCTATGGCGGACCCAGAGTGGCCTATGACTGGTGCAAGGCAGACTGAAAGCGAAACACCGGAGTGCATCGACTCGATGCGCCCCGGTGTTGTTCTTTTTTGAGGGTCCTCTGTGTTTGCCGTTAAGGGCGAAGCACTGGTTCAACCGCCGGTTCCGTGGGATTTGTGTCAGAGGAAGAACAACCACCAAACGCTCATAGATGTACCCCTTTCTGTGATGGGGATGGAAGTGAGCCTATCCTGTATCGCACATGAGCATCGCAAAACAGGGGAACAAAGAGAAACGAAACACCGGCAGCATCGTTTCAGATGCTGCCGGTTGGATCAAACCATCTCGGATGGCTGTATTCTCGTTTGGACAATCAGGGGTAACGATTCAAAATCAATTACTTGTTCAGAGCCTCGTTGACGGCAACGGCCACGGAGACGGTCATACCGACCATGGGGTTGTTGCCTGCGCCCAAGAAGCCCATCATTTCCACATGGGCAGGGACGGAGGAGGAGCCGGCAAACTGAGCGTCGGAATGCATACGACCCATGGTATCGGTCATGCCGTAAGAAGCAGGGCCGGCAGCCATGTTGTCGGGATGCAGGGTCCGGCCGGTGCCGCCGCCGGAAGCGACGGAGAAGTAACGCTTGCCCTGCTCAATGCACTCCTTCTTGTAAGTGCCGGCCACGGGATGCTGGAAGCGGGTGGGGTTGGTGGAGTTGCCGGTGATGGACACATCCACGCCCTCGTGGTGCATGATGGCCACGCCTTCACGCACATCGTCCGCACCGTAGCACTTGACCGCGGCACGCTCACCCTTGGAATAGGGGACCTCACGGACGATCTTCAGCTCACCGGTGTAGTAATCAAACTGCGTCTGCACATAGGTGAAGCCGTTGATGCGGCTGATGATCTGGGCGGCATCCTTACCCAGGCCGTTCAGAATGACACGCAGGGGCTCCTTGCGGGCCTTGTTTGCATTGCGGGCAATGCCGATGGCACCTTCTGCGGCGGCAAAGGACTCGTGACCGGCCAGGAAAGCGAAGCACTTGGTCTCGTCCCGCAGCAGCATAGCGCCCAGATTGCCGTGGCCCAGACCGACCTTGCGGTCATCGGCGACGGAACCGGGGATGCAGAAGGCCTGCAGGCCGATGCCGATGGCCTCGGCGGCCTCCGCAGCGGTCTTTACGCCCTTCTTGATGGCAATCGCAGCGCCCAGAGTGTAGGCCCAGCGGGCATTTTCAAAGCTGATGGGCTGGATTTCAGCGACGATGTCATAGGGATTGAAGCCATACTCCTTGCACAGCTCCAGGCACTCCTCGATGGAGGAGAAGCCGTACTCAGCCAGAACAGGGGTGATCTGGTTGATTCGTCTTTCGTAGGATTCAAACAGTGCCATTTGTAATCACCTTATTCCTTTCTGGGGTCGATGTACTTCACAGCGCCGTCCTCGGCGTTGAAGCGGCCGTAGTGGCCCTTAGCCTTCTCCAGAGCAGCATTTGCGTCCATGCCGTTGCGGATGGACTCCATCATCTTGCCCAGATGGACGAACTCATAGCCGATGATGGCGTTGTCCTCATCCAGAGCCAGACGGGTGATGTAACCCTCGGTCAGAGCCAGGTAACGGGGGCCCTTCTCCTTGGTGGAGAAGATGGTGCCGACCTGACCGCACAGACCCTTGCCCAGATCCTCCAGGCTGGCGCCGATGGGCAGACCGCCCTCGGAGAAAGCCGTCTGGGTACGGCCGTAGACGATCTGCAGGAACAGCTCACGCATGGCGGTGTTGATGGCGTCGCACACCAGGTCGGTGTTCAGTGCCTCCAGCAGAGTCTTGCCGATGAGGATCTCGCCGGCCATAGCGGCAGAGTGGGTCATGCCGGTGCAGCCGATGGTCTCCACCAGAGCCTCCTCAATGATGCCGTCCTTGACATTCAGGGTCAGCTTGCAGGCGCCCTGCTGGGGAGCACACCAGCCGATACCATGGGTCAGACCGTTGATGTCCTTGATCTCCTTTGCCTGAACCCACTTGCCCTCTTCGGGAATGGGAGCGGGGCCGTGATAAGCGCCCTTGGCGACGGGACACATGTTCTGAACTTCGTGGGAGTAGATCATAGTCACACAATTCCTTTCTCTCATCCTATTTCCGGATGATATATTACCTTGGTTGGAACGGACAAGGCAATCGGCCTTGCCTTACGCTGCCCACGACTGCTCGGAGGTCCGAACGGCCGTGAAGCAGACGGGAAAGACAAACAGAGGATGGGAAATCAGTGGATCAGGCTGACGCCGTTCATCTCCACCGGCTTTTCCAACCCCATCAGGTCCAGCATGGTGGGAGCGATGTCAGCCAGACGGCCGTCCTTCAGCTCCACATCCGCACCGACGATGCAGAAGGGCACCAAATTGGTGGTGTGGGCGGTGAAGGGGCTTGCGCCATCGTCCTGCAACATCTGCTCGGCATTGCCGTGATCGGCGGTGATGAGCGCGATGCCGCCCATTTCACGGGTCGCATCCACCACCTTGCCAACGCATTCGTCCACGGTTTCCACGGCCTTGACCGCCGCCTCAAAGACGCCGGTGTGGCCCACCATGTCGCAGTTGGCAAAGTTCAGGATGATGACATCGTATTTACCGCTCTTGATGTGATTCACACACTTCTCACATACCTCGGGAGCGGACATTTCGGGCTGCAGATCGTAGGTGGCCACCTTGGGAGATGCCACCAAGCAGCGATCCTCGCCGGGGAAGGTCTGCTCCACGCCACCGTTGAAGAAGAAGGTGACATGGGCATACTTTTCGGTTTCGGCGATGCGCAGCTGGGTCAGGCCATTTTCAGCAATATACTGACCGAAGATATTCTGCAGCGTCTCCTTGGGATAGGCCACGGTCACATTGGGCATGGTGGCATCGTAGGAGGTGGTGCAGACAAAATGCACGGGGAAGAAGCCCTTCTTGCGCTCAAAGCCGGTGAAGTCGGGGTCCACCAGCGTGCGGGTGATCTCACGGGCACGGTCAGGGCGGAAGTTCATGAAGATGCAGGCATCGCCCTCTTGGATGGCGGCGTGTTCCGCGCAGACCACAGGCAGGACGAATTCATCGGTGACACCGGCATCATAACTCTTCTGGATGGCATCCACCGGATCGGGATTGAAGCAGGTGCTCTCGCCGTAAACCATGGCGGAGTAAGCCTTCTCGACACGATCCCAGTTGGTGTCACGGTCCATGGCATAGTAGCGGCCGTTGACGGTTGCAATCTGGGCGCCATAGGCGTCACAGGCCGCTTTCATGTCAGCGACGAACTCCTTGCCGGAGGTGGGGGGCACATCACGGCCGTCCATAAAGCAATGGACGAAGATCGTTTCGCAGCCCAGCTGATGCGCCATCTTCACAGCGGCCTTCATGTGGTCGATGTGAGAATGGACACCGCCGCTGCTCAGCAGGCCCATGATATGCACGGCTTTGCCGGCATCCCGGGCGGCCAGCATGGCCTCCTTATAGGCGGGATTTTCAAAGAAATCACCGTCGGCAATGGCCTTGGAAATCTTGGGCAGATCCTGGAACACAACTCGGCCGGCGCCGATGTTGGTGTGACCCACTTCACTGTTGCCCATCTGACCCTCCGGCAGACCCACATCCAGACCGGATGCGGACAGGCGGGAAAACGGATTGTTGGCGAACAGTTCATCCAGGACAGGCGTTTTGGCGGCATGGACTGCGTTGCCCAGATCGGTGGAACGCATGCCGAAGCCGTCCATAATGATCAAAATCGTAGGTGTTTTCATGAAATCAGACCCTTCTGCCAGAAATAATCAGTCCTGGTTAGCAGCGTTGATGATGGTGGTGAAATCGTCGGCCTTCAGGCTGGCGCCGCCGATCAGACCGCCGTCCACATCGGGCTGGGCCAGCAGCTCTTCGGCGTTCTTGGCGTTCATGCTGCCGCCGTACAGGATGGTGACGCTGCGGGCCACACGAGCACCATACAGCTTGCGAATGACGGTGCGGATCTCCTCGTTGACCTCGTTGGCCTGCTCGGCGGTGGCGGTCATGCCGGTGCCGATGGCCCACAGAGGCTCGTAAGCGATGACCACATGGCGCATCTTCTCGGCGGGAACATTGGCCAGAGCGGTCTTGACCTGCAGGTCGATCAGCTCCTTGGTGATGCCCAGCTGGCGCTGCTCCAGGCTCTCGCCCACGCAGACCACGGGACGCAGACCGGCGTTGATGGCGGCGTGGACTTTCTTGTTGACGATGATATCGTCATCGTTCCAGTACTGGCGGCGCTCGGAGTGGCCGATGATGACATACTTCACGCCCAGATCCTTCAGCATAGCGGCAGACACCTCACCGGTGTAAGCACCCTTCTCCTCATAGTGCAGGTTTTCTGCGCCGATGGCGACACGGGTGTCCTTGAAGGCCTTCAGGGCTGCGGGGATGTTGACAAAGGGAACGCAGACCAGCACCTCGCACCACTTGGCACGGGGCATGACCGCCTTCAGCTCGTCGGCAAAGGCACGGGTCTCAGAGGCGGTCTTGTTCATTTTCCAGTTACCAGCAATAATGGTCTTACGATAGCGTCTATTCATTACTGATTGCTCCTTAATTTCTAACGAATTATAGTGATTTATCCAAGAATCCTGTGGTATGGCAGGGGACTTTCCAAAGGAAAGTCCCCCGTCAAAGGAAGTTCTTATCGATCCAGCAGGCAGACAACACCGGGCAGGGCCTTGCCCTCCATGAACTCCAGGCTGGCACCGCCGCCGGTGGAGATGTGGGTCATCTTGTCTGCATAGCCCAGCTGCTCCACGGCAGCTGCGCTGTCACCGCCGCCCACGATGGTGATGGCATCGGTCTTGCTGAGGGCCTCGGCGACCGCCTTGGTGCCCACGGCAAAGGCGGGGAACTCAAACACGCCCATGGGGCCGTTCCAGATCACCGTGCCGGCATTGGCCACGGCTTCGGTGTACAGCTCGATGGTCTTGGGACCGATGTCCAGTCCCTGCCAGCCGTCGGGGATCTCACCGGCGCTGACCACCTTGGCATTGGAATCGGGGGCGAACGCATCGGCCACCATGGTGTCCACGGGAAGCAGCAGCTTGACGCCCTTTTCTTCGGCCTTCTTCACCATCTCGTTGGCATAATCCATCCAGTCGGACTCCAGCAGGGAGTCGCCGACCTTGCCGCCCTGGGCGGCAGAGAAGGTGTAAGCCATGCCGCCGCCAATGATGATGGTGTCGGCGATTTCCAACAGGTTGTTGATGACGCCGATCTTGCTGCTGACCTTGCTGCCGCCCAGAATGGCGACCAGAGGACGCTTGGGAGCGGCCAGAGCACCGCCGATGATCTCCAGCTCCTTCTGGATCAGATAGCCGGACACGGCGGGCAGATAAGCGGCAACGCCGGCGGTGGAAGCGTGGGCACGGTGCACGGTGCCGAAGGCATCGGACACATACACGCCGTCCGCACCGGCCAGATCGGCCAGAGCCTTGGCGAAGGCAGGGTCGTTCTTCTCCTCGCCGGGTTCAAACCGCAGGTTCTCCAGCAGCAGGACCTGACCGGGCTGCAGAGCAGCGGCCTTGGCCTGTGCATCAGGACCCACGGAGTCGGAAGCAAAAATCACATCCTGACCCAGCAGCTGCTGCAAGCGCTCGGCCACGGGAGCCAGCGTCAGAGCGGGCTTGACCTGCCCCTTGGGCTTGCCCAGATGAGAGCAGGCAATCACGGCAGCACCCTGAGAGAGCAGATACTGCAGGGTGGGCAGAGCGGCACGGATGCGCTTGTCGTCCGTGATAGCGCCGGTCTGCTTATCCTGAGGAACATTAAAATCGCAGCGGCAAAGGACCTTCTTGCCCTTTACATCAATGTCGGTGACCGTTTTCTTGTTGTAATCCATAGAGGGAACTCTCCTTTCCAGTGTAGACGGATCAGAACACTCTGCCCGTACTCATTTCGCCTTCGCCCAGCAGACCGGGAAACCCGTTCTGCCGCAGCGCTTCGTAAGTCAGGATGGCCACGGAATTGGCCAGATTCAGACTTCTTGCGTTTTCATACATGGGAATGCGGATACAGCGATCCGGAAACTGCTCCCGGAAGGCAGGACTGAGTCCGGCCGTTTCCTTACCGAAAAACAGCCAGCTGTCCGGCGCAAATGAAACCTCGGCGTAGGCTCTGGGGGCCTTCGTTGTGGCCAGCCAGAGGGAATCCGCCGCTTCCGGATGGGCATCAAAAAGCTGGGACAGATTGTCCCAGATGTGCAGATCGACCAAGTGCCAGTAATCCAAACCGGCCCGGCGAACGGCTCGCTCACTGATGTCAAAGCCCAAAGGCTTCACCAAATGCAGCCGACTTTGGGTGGCAGCTGCGGTGCGGGCGATGTTTCCGGTGTTTTGTGGGATCTCCGGTTCCACAAGAACCAAATTGAGCACGAAACCACCTCTTTCAAGCAAGGACATTTTATACTAAATAGAGCAGAAATTCAACCACAATTTGGTGGAAAATTTTATTTTTTTCGACTTTTTCCCGGGAAAATGTTCAAAGTTACAAGCGAAACTTTTATTAAACTTCTTATCTTATGCGGAGAGAGACGGTACTTTTTGCGTAAAAGACCGGGTGCAACGAAAAAACGGCGGTCCGGAATCCGGACCGCCGTGGAAATTGGAACAGAAAGGTGGGGGACCGACCGATGGTCAGAGCTTTTGCCCTCGTTCCAGTTTGTTCAAAATTGCAAGGAACCAGTCGGGCAGGGGGGCCTCCACGGTCATGCGCTCCCCGGTGCGGGGATGCACAAAGGTGAGCTGACGGGCGTGCAGACACTGCCCTGCAAGACGCTTGGTTTCCCGACCGCCGTAGACCCCGTCTCCCAGCAGCGGATGACCGATGTGGGCCATGTGCACCCGAATCTGATGGGTGCGGCCGGTTTCCAGCCGGCACTGGGCATGAGTAAAGCCGTTGTATCGACCCAACACCTTGTAGTGGGTGACGGCCCGTTTGCCGGTGGCCAAGACTGCCATGCGTTTGCGGTCCACTGGGTGCCGGCCGATGGGGGCATCAATGGTGCCTTCGTCCTCCCGGAGGGAGCCCATCACCACACATTCGTAAATGCGGGACAGGGAGTGATCTTCCAGCTGCGCAGAGAGGGCCAAGTGGGCCTTGCCGTTCTTGGCGGCGATGAGCAGGCCGGAGGTGTCCCGATCGATGCGATGTACAATGCCGGGGCGGATTTCTCCGTTGATCTGGCTCAGATGGTCGCCGCAGTGATACAGCAGGGCATTGACCAGCGTGCCGTCCGGATGGCCCGGGGCCGGATGGACGACCATGCCCACCGGTTTGTTGATGACGATGACATCCTCATCCTCATAGACGATGTCCAGAGGGATATCCTGTGGCACCACCTCGGTGAGCACCGGATCGGGGATCTCCACCGTCAGGAGCTGACCCGCCGAGGGGCGGGCATTCTTTTTGATTGGTTTGCCGTCGATGGTGACCCGGCCCTCCTCCAGCAGACGCTGGGCGGCAGAACGGGTCAGATCCTCGATGCAGCGGGTGAGAAGCTGGTCGGCACGCTCGCCGTCCGCTTCAGCCTTCAAAGTCAGCAGAGACATGGGGTTCCTCCTGCGGACGGGCGCCGGATTTGGCGCTGCCCTCCAGTTTGTCGTAGAAAAAGATGATATACACCGCCATGGCGATGGAGCCGAGCACCACGCAGATGTCGGCAAAGTTGAACACAGCGAACCGAATGAACAGCAATTCGATCATGTCCGTGACAAAGCCCAGAAAGGCCCGGTCGATAAAGTTGCCCAGCGCACCGGCCAGAATGACTGCCAAAATCCACTGTCCGGCCGGATGGCGCAGCCAGTTTTTCCAGATGGCCACGATCATCAGTCCGCTCATGACCAAAGACAACAGTGCCAGCAGGGTGGTGCTGGAGGAGAAGGACGAAAAGGCGGCGCCGGTGTTCTTCACATAGGTGAAATCCACAATCCCCGGCAGCACATCCACATGTTGATGCAGGCCGATGTAGGTCCGGGTCAGCAGCTTGGTGATCTGATCCACCAGGATCAGCAAGGCAGCGGCGGTAAAGATGGGAAACGTCTTACGCATGGACAATTCCTCCTGAACGCAATCAATCATCCGATAGGTAGAAGGGCTTCATCAAAGACTCCTGCTCCGTGGAGTCCTTCTGGTGGGCGCTGTAAATTGAGGGCATGGGCTTTGGGGGACGGGAGGTGCTTCGGGATTTTTTGGAGGACACGGGAGAGAGCAGCCGCTCCGTGCCGGGGGTCTTGCCGCCCTTGCCGGAACCCTTGCGCTTGGTCTTGGAAACGGCGGGAGCCGCCTTGGCCGGTGCGGCGGGCGGGGACTTTTTCTTTTTGCCGGGCGTGGTTTCGACCTGCTTTGGGGTCTGCTTGCGCTTGGAGGGCGATTTTGCGGCAGTGGTCTGCGTTCCTTCCGTTCTCGGTGCGTCCCCGGCAGCAGGTGCCGTCTTGCGGCGCTTGGATTGGTTCGACTTGACTTGCGCACGACCGGTGGTCTCCTCCGCCTTGGCCGATTCCGCAGCGGCACCGCTGCGACGCTTTTTGCGGCCGGAACGAGTCGGTTCCTTGTCCGATGCGTCCGGACGAGGAGTGGAAACGGAGGTGCGGGTGGCAAACAAACGGGCGGTGGCATCCATCAGTGGCTCCGGCTCGCCCCGATAGGCCTTCTGCTCCTCGGGGGTGAAGAAGGTGTTTTGCAGTCGGCCGGTGCGCTTGACCCCGTATTTGGACACGGGCTGCTCGGATTCCGGCAGCGCAGGGGCAATCTCATCCAAAGCGGACAGGGGCTTACGCTCCGGACGCTTGTATTTGCGTTCGCCGGGCAGACGGATGGCAGTGAGATCGTGGTCCTCCGAGAGAGAGGAGACGGTATCCGAAGTGGATGCCTTTGCCGGCTTGACTTTGACTTGCTTTACCGGCGGCTGTTTGGTGCCGGGGGTCTCCTTTGCAGCGGCGCTGCGGGAGCTCCCTTTGGAACGGCCCTTCTTGTCGGAGGGTGCGGAACCTTCGGAGGGAGCCGCTGCATCCGCTTTGGATGCGTTCTTGCGCTGGGTCTGACTGCGGCGGTTTCTGGCCGCCTGACGGGCTTCGGCATCCTCGGCGTTGATGATGCGGCCGTTTTTGTCCCGGATCGGGGCTTCAAAAACCTCCATAGGGAAGGGATGCTCCTGTACCTCGGGCAAAGGCTTGCCGATGAGACGCTCAATATCCCGCAGCAGGTCCTGCTCGGAAAAATCGCAGAAGGAAATCGCAATGCCGTTCTTTCCGGCTCGGCCGGTGCGGCCGATGCGGTGAATGTAGGTCTCGGGGACCTCGGGGAGATTGTAGTTAAACACGCAGGACAGCGCCTCGATGTCCAGAC
>JARIAU010000026.1 GCA_029257695.1 Oscillospiraceae bacterium | reverse complement strand
AGGTGGATATTGTCATGGATTCATCCCTCCTGAACCTTCTAATTATAAATAGTCTATTTATGAACAACTCTTTATTATACAAATTCCTTGTGAGAAGTCACAAACGAAGTGTTTCTTTTTTGTGAATAATTTATGAATCAAGAGGTAAGTCCTTACAGCAGAGAAAAGACCCAGGCAATCTAAGTTGCGATTGCCTGGGTTCGAATGTTCTGCCTTATTTTGTTTTGCGCTTGTTTCGGGCTGTTTTGGCCAGCTTGAGACGCGCTATGGTTTTAATGAAATAGGAGAAGAGGACGGATGCACCAACAATGCCGCAGGAAATGCCTAGAGTAACGGCCACTGTCGTTGTGGCAAAGTGATTGAACAGCGCCATCTCTTCCGCCATGAGCGCCTGCATGGTGTAGTACAGGAAGCTGCCGGGAAGAAGGGGGAGAATGCCCGGAACTAAAAAAACAGTGACTGGAGCCTTGCGTGTGCGGGCCATGATTTCACTCCAGGTGTAAACTGCCATAGCGGCAAACAGATTTGGCAGAAACACACTTTGAGTCATCAGATAGCCAGGGAGGAATAGCATCCAACCCAAAAAACCGCCCAGAGAAGCTACTGCAAGGTGCTTGGTGCGAATGTGGGCAATCATAACAAAGCCTAGGGTACCGATGGCACCGGTGAGCATCTGGAAAAGCGCTTCCTTCATACTAAAACACCTCCAAATGCGAGAATTGCAATACCAAATCCAGCAGTAATGGCAACAGCCAGCATCAGTGCTTCAATCAAACGATACAACCCGGTGATGATGTCTCGGTAAAACATTTCCCGAACTCCGTTTACAATGTTCAATCCGGGAATAAAGATCATCACATCGCCAATCATGATTTTATCTGCGTGTGCCCCAAACCCAAACCGGACCATAGTCAGAGCCAGACAACCAGATAGGAAACAGGCAAAGAAGGTGTAAAACAGTTTGTTCTGGCTGGCCTGAATATAGCGGTTCAGCAGGAAGTTCAGCGCAAAAACCACCACAGAAATCAGTGCAGATGCCAGGCTGTCCATGAGCGTGCCGCCAAAAAACAGCGTAAAGCCGAAGGTCATCGTAATGTAACCTACCAACTCCATCCAGACCGGATACGCAAATTTTCGTTCCGCCTGAATCCATTGGCCGATGGTTTTTACATCCGGATGCTCCGCACAGATTTTGCGAGCCAAATCATTTAACCGCTCCAGTTTACCAAGGTCTGTGCCTGTCATCATCACCCGAGAGGCTTGTGTATAGTGGTGGCCATTCGGTGCTTTGATGGAAATTTCCACCATGGCATTCATGGCGTTGGCGCAGCGCAATTCAAACCCATATGCACTTGTCATATACGCCGCTGTGCTTTCCACTCGCCGAGCTTCGGCACCGGATTCAACCATTTTTCTGCAAATATCCAGCGTATATTCCAGAAATAGTTCAATTTCTTCTTCCTGCATTCTGATCACTCCATTTCCGTACAGGGGATGAATTTATTTGGAATTATATCTCACTGGATGCAGGGTTTCAAGATGCCTTTTGGTTCTTTTTTTGTCTCCGTGCCCATACACTTGCACGAAAGGGGGCGCAGACTATGAAGTGCCTAAGTAATCATCCCGCGACCAGACGGACAAAGGCGAAGGAGAACGATGCCCGGATTCAAACACTGGAACACAGACTGACCGTGCTTTTCCGTCAGGTCATTGCATCTGCTCTGATTTTTCTTTTAATCTATGTTGGCGGTGGATTGCTGCCGGAAGGTATGGTCCATCTCTTTTCCTCCGTCCATCAGTTGATTTCTTCCAACGAGCCGCTGCTGACATCGACTGAAGCCATGGGACAGGCTGTGGGGGAGGGAATACCTTGGCAAACCGCCGTTCAAGACTGGTGTGTGGAGACTTTTTTGCCGCAGCACCGACCGGATACCAGGACGATTGAATCCTATTTGGATCACAGTGCAGAATACCATGCAAATCTGATTCCCAATGGGCCTTATCGCCCGGCAGCTCATCCGATTTCGCTCCTGCATGATTCGGAATAAACTTCGGATTTCTCCCGGTTTCGTCCTCGTACTCAGTTTTGCAGCTTATTTCGGGGATCCGGTGGTGCTGGGCTGGGTCTTGCTGGCTGCTGTCCTGCATGAAGGTGGCCACTTACTGGCCGCCAAGGGAATTGGGCTGTCTGTCCGGCACTTGGCATTGGATTTTACGGGTGCCAATCTGGATTTTTACCGTAAGACGACCTCCTATGCGCAGGACTTGCTTCTGTGCCTTTCCGGACCGGCAGTGAATTTTTTCTTTGTGACCCTCAGCGTTCTGTTTCACTGGAATCCACTCTTTTTGGCCGCCCATCTGCTGCTCGGGATATTTAATCTGATGCCGATCATACCGTTAGACGGAGGAAAGGCGCTGTATGCCTTCCTCTCCGGTGTTTGGAATCCATTTTTAGCCGGACGAGTTCTGTCTGTCTTGTCCGTTCTTATCGCTGTCGGCGTGTCATTGAGCGGCCTTTGGGTGTTCTTGCAGCTGGATGGACCACCGAATTTGTTGCTTTTGGGCCTTTGGCTTCTATTCAGTGCGCTATGCTCTTGTAATTTGCATCATTTTCCGATAAAATGAACAAATAACGATTTGCGAATTACTGGAGGTACACTATGGACCCTCGTCTGGAACGAATTTTGCCCCGGGTGCAGAAACCTGCCCGCTACACCGGCGGTGAATACAACGAAGTTCAGAAGAACAAAGAAGAAGTGGATGTTCGCTTTGCACTTTGCTTCCCGGATAACTATGAAATCGGTATGTCCAATTTGGGCGTCCGCATTCTGTATGGTGTAATGAACGAAATGCCCGGTGTTTGGTGCGAGCGTTGCTTTGCGCCTTGGCCGGACATGGAGGCAGAACTGCGAAAGGCAGAAATCCCGCTCTATGCTCTGGAAAGCGGCGACAGCCTGCGTGAGTTTGATTTTGTTGGCATGTCCATCGGTTATGAGATGGCCTATACCAATGTGCTGAATATGTTGGACATGGCCGGGATTCCGGTCCGTTCTGCGGACCGTGATGATACCATGCCCATCGTTGTGGCCGGTGGCACCTGCATGCTGGCCGGCGAGCCTTTGGCGGACTTCGTCGACATTTTTTCTCTGGGTGAAGGAGAAGATGTCACGGTCGAAATGCTGGAGCTGTATCAGGAAGGAAAGAAACAAGGCTGGAGCAAGCAGAAATATCTGCGCCATGCCGCCCAGATTCCAGGCCTGTATGTGCCTGCTCTTTATCAGGTTTCCTACCATCCCGATGGCACCGTGGCGGCCATTACGCCGGATGATGGCATTCCTGCCACCATTACCAAACGGATCATTGAAGATATGGACCGTTCCTATTATCCGGTCAAAACAATCATTCCGTCCACGGAGATCGTACATGACCGAGTCATGCTGGAGCTGTTCCGTGGCTGCATTCGTGGCTGCCGTTTCTGTCAGGCCGGTTTCTGCTATCGTCCGGTCCGCCCCAAGAGCAAGGATTTGCTGATTCAGCAGGGGATCGAGTCCTGTCAGGAATCGGGTTATCAGGAAATGACCTTGTCCTCGTTGTCCTCCAGCGACTACCGGCAGCTGGAGTCTCTTTGCGATGGCTTGCTGGACTATTGTGAAGAGCGGAACATCAACCTGAATTTGCCTTCACTGCGTGCGGATGGCTTCTCAATGTCTATCATGCAGAAGCTCCAGCGTGCCCGTAAAAGCAGCATTACCTTTGCCCCCGAGGCCGGTACCCAGCGCCTGCGGGATGCCATCAACAAAAATGTCACCGAAGAGGATCTGCTGAACTCCTGCCGCACGGTCTTTGAGGGTGGATGCAATGCGGTCAAGCTCTACTTCATGCTGGGCCTGCCCACAGAAACCGATGAAGATGTCGTCGGCATTGCCGAGCTTGCAAATAAGGTGTATCACACTTGGAAAAAGTATGCCACCAACCGGTCTCGTGGTATCCGAATCACCGTTTCCACCAGTTTCTTTGTGCCCAAGCCCTTCACGCCCTTCCAGTGGGAGCCGCAGATTACCATGGAGGAATATCAGCGCCGTGTGAATCTGCTCCGCAGCGCCATCACGAATAAATCCATTAACTACAACTGGCATGATCCGGACACCTCCTACTTGGAAGCTGTCTTTGCCCGTGGTGACCGTCGACTGGGTGCTGTTATCGAGGAAGCGTGGAAACAAGGGGCCAAGTTTGACTCCTGGAGTGAATATTTTGATCTGGATCGTTGGATGAAGGCGTTTGAAACCTGCGGATTGGATCCGGATTTCTATGCGCTGCGGGAACGCACGAAGGATGAGGTCCTGCCTTGGAGTCACATCTCGGTGGGCGTACGGCCCCAGTTCTTCTGGCGAGAGCGGGAACAAGCCTATAAGAGTGTCATTACGCCAGACTGTCGGACACAGTGCATGGGCTGTGGTGCAGACAAGCTGCTCAACTGCTCTCGCTGCGATCCGGAGCGCACGAAACACGAGGAAGAAAGGGGAGAGGTCTGATTATGGCACATATGCAGAAACACCGCCTTCTGTTTGCAAAAACAGATCGGGCTTGCTACATTTCTCATCTGGATCTGATGCGTACCTTCCCCCGTGCTTTTCTCCGCGCCGGACTCCATGTGAAACAGACAGAAGGATTTAACCAGCATTCTTTTGTCTCGATCGCTTTGCCTCTTTCTTTAGGCTATTCCAGCTGCTGTGAGATTCTGGAGTTTGAACTCTTGGACCGGATTTCTTTGACCGAGATTCCGGACCGGATGAATGCCGTTCTTCCCGAGGGGATCCGGGTGCTTTCCTGCTATGAAGCCGAGCGCCCCTGCCGCAACATCCGATATCTCCGCTGGAACTGCCGTCTGCAATTCGATAAAGGCATTCCCGAAAACGCTGCAGATGCCTTCCTGCGCCTTTACAAAGCGGATGCTC
>JARIAU010000092.1 GCA_029257695.1 Oscillospiraceae bacterium | reverse complement strand
ACTTCTCCGGAAGCGACCCCGCTGCCCCAGCCCATCGCTCGGGTGCAGCAGTATGGCAGCGCCACCAGCATGGTGACGCTGGATGCCCCTCTGAATGTCCGGGTCAACTACCCCAAGGGGGACATCGAGGTGTTGGACACCGCCTTGGCCGACTGGGCCACCAAGACCGCCGCTGACCTGCGGCTGGAACTGGAGGGCAGCCACGCCAAATCCAACGCTATTTTTTCCGCCGGTTATGATTCCTTCGAGGTGAAGAACCGCTTCGTCAGCGTCCACCTCTCCGGCACCCTCTCCAGCTCCCACGATGCCCGACCCGAACCCTTGGGCGTCACCTTCTCCGCCGACCGCAAGACCGGCGAGATGCTCACGCTGGAGTCTCTGATGGTGGACCCCAACAGCAGCGCTCTGCGGGATCTGGTCATCGAGCGGGCCGGCGATGCCGAACTGGGCGACGATCCCCTCAGCCAGTGGGTGCTCACCGAGGAGGGCATGCGCTTTTATCTGCCCGACCAGTCCTCGGTGGATCTGACCTATCAGGATCTGGCCGGCATCATCCTGCTGCCTTCTCAGGTCAACACCGGCAGCATCGACCCCAACAAACCCATGGTCGCCCTCACCTTTGACGACGGCCCCTATTCCAAGGTCACCGACCGTCTGCTGGACCTGCTGGACCAGTATCACGGCAAGGCCACCTTCTTCGTGGTGGGCAACCGTGTTTCCACCTATGCCGACTCGGTGAAGCGTGCCGTGGAGGCCGGCCACGAAATCGGCATCCACACTTGGGAGCATAAGTACCTCACCGGACTGGATGAGGCCGGCATCATGCGCCAGATCGACCTGACGCAGGACGCTTTGCAGGACGCCGCCGGATATACCAGCGCCGTCATCCGTCCTCCCGGAGGCAAGTTCAACGACTTCGTCAGCGAGGTCGGTGCCAAGCATGGTTACTACTTCGCCAACTGGAGCGTGGATACCGAGGACTGGAAGTCCCGCAACGCAGACAGCGTCTATCAGCAGGCCATGTCTCAGGTCCGCAACGGCTCCATCATCCTTTGCCATGACCTCTACCCCACCACGGCTGACGCCATGGAGCGTGTCATCCCCGAGCTGGTGGCCCAGGGCTATCAGCTGGTCACGGTGTCGGAGCTGCTCTCCTTCCGGGAAGGCGGCATCGTCCCCGGCAAGCTGTACCTCAATCAGTAACTCAAAACGGATCGTGTTCCAATCGAACACGATCCGTTTTCTCGTTCTTTTGCACATTCGCCCTCCGGCGGCTCTCCTAAAAACCGGCCGCCCTCTGGGAATACGCGCCCATATGCGCCCCTTTGGGCTCCATCCTCTCCGCAACAGCTGCCCCCTTCTTCGACAACAAAACGCACCGGGGATGCCGCAAACCTGCATCCCCGGTGCGCTGCCTGTATCAGTCGTGAATGGCATCCCGCAGCCGCTCCAGTGCCTCCGTCAGCACACTTCTGGGGCAGGCCAGATTGAACCGCCAGAAATTGGCGCCTCCCTTGCCATAGGTCTCGCCCCGATTGAGCCAAACCCGAGCCTTCTCCCGCAGCAAGGTGTCCTGCTCCGCTTCCGTCAGCCCCAGTCCGGCGGCATCCACCCACGCCAGGTAGGTGCCTTCCAGCTCCGTCACCTTCAGCTCCGGCAGCTCCCGCTCCACAAAGGACACCAAGGTCTGATAGTTGCCCCAGAGATACTCCTTCAACGCATCCAGCCACGCATCGCCCCCCTCATAGGCCGCACGGCAGGCCGCCATGCCAAACAGGTTGACCCCGCTGACTCCCTGCCGCTGCAGTTCCTTCCGGAAGGTGTTGCGGAGCATGGCATCCGGAATCACAAGGTTGGAGGTTTTCAGTCCGGCCAGATTGAAGGTCTTGCTGGGGGCCGTGCAGGCGATGGACTGGTGGGCAAAGGCCTCACCCAGACTCTGGAAGGGAATATGCCGATGCCCCTCATAAGTAAAGTCACAGTGGATCTCATCCGCCACCACCAGAATGTTCCGTTCAAAGCACAGCTCGCCCAGCTTACGCAGCTCTGCCTCCGTCCACACCCGGCCCACCGGATTGTGGGGCGAGCAGAGCAGGAACAGCTTGGGCCGCTCCTCATCCAGCTTGCGTTCCAAATCCGCAAAGTCGATCTCGTAGCGGCCGTTCCGATTCACCAGCTCGCAGGCCACCACATTGCGCCCGTTGTCCTCCACCGCCTCAAAAAAGTGGTTGTACACCGGCAGGAACATGGCCACGCTGTCCCCCGGCTTGGTGTAGGCACGAACCGCCGTGCAGAGGGCAAAAACCACCCCCGGGGTCTCCACCAGCCAGTCGGGCTGAATGGTCCAGTCAAAGCGGCGGGCAAACCAGTCCACCACCGCCTGATGATAGCCCTCTCCGGCAAAGGTGTAGCCGTAAATCTCCTGCCGGCTCATGCGGCACAGCGCTTCGCTCACGCACTCCGGCGCAGGAAAATCCATATCCGCCACCCACAGGGGCAGGGTGTCCTCCGGCAGATACATCTGCTCCATCAGGTCATATTTTACGCAGTCCGTGCCTCGGCGGTCGATGATCGGGTCAAAATTCATAGTTGGGGTCCTTCTTTCTCTTTGCTTGGGTCGTTACAGTTGGCCGCTGCGCACCAGTGCGGCGGCCTTCAAAATGCCGATTTGGGTTTTGGCGTCCCGAATGCGGTTTTCAAGCACCATCTGCTCCACCAGCTCCAGGGGAAGCCGCTCCACCTCCAGCAGTTCGCCGTCATCCAAGTTCTGTGCGCCGTACTCTGTCACCCGGCAGGCCCAGAGGTAGATCCGCTCCGTGTCATAGGCCGGAGTGGGGTACAGCACACCCAAATCCACATAATGCTCCGCCGTGGTTCCGGTCTCTTCCTTCTGCTCCCGCCGCATGGCGGCAAAGGGGTCCTCCCCCGGCTCCAGCTTCCCCGCCGGCAGCTCCAGCAGCACCTCCATGGGTGCATAGCGGAACTGGCGCACCAGCAGCACCTGATCGTCCTCCGTCAGGCATACCACCGACACCCCGCCGGGATGCTCCACCACCTCACGGCGATGGAGCGAGCCGTCCCCGATGCGGGCCTGATCCACCCGAAGGCTGACCACCCGTCCCTCAAACTTGCGTTCGGCGGACACCGGTTGTTCTTCTAAAATCATGGCAATTCCTTTCTCATATCAGCCAATAGCCCACCCATGCGCTGCCGATGCCGCAGAGGGCTCCGACCAGCACATCCCGTGGAAAATGGACGCCGCCCAGCACCCGCAGCACCGCCAGCACCACACTTAGCAGCAACAGCGCCGCCCCCATCACCGGCTGCACCCACAGGTAGGTCATGGCAATGACAAACAGCGAAAACACATGGCGGCTGGGCATACTCTGCCCCTGCGTGTCCTTGACCAAAATGGGCGCAATATCCAGCACCTGATAGGGTCGGGGGGCGTTGATCCGGCGGCGCACCAGCGTAACCACACCGAAGCTGATCCCCGGCACCAAAACACACCGGAGCAGACGGGCATCTCCCTTCCACGCCATGGCCAGCAGCAGAAGAGGGTACATCAGCCATCCCAGCTCGGTCAGCCAACGGTTCAGCCGCTGCACCCACACCTCTTTTCCCCGAAGGGGCGCGGTCCAACAGGCATACTGCTCTGCGGTCATCCTTCCTCTTCCTTTTCCAGGAAATAGGTGGCCTCCATATCCGCCACCGACAAGCAGAATGCCAGCGGATACATCTCAAAGGCCGCTCCCACCTGCCGGGCGTCCTCATTTCCGGAGAAGCCCATGTGGTAGCGGATGGCGAAGGCCTCCTCCCGACTCAAGCGCAGGAAGCCGTTGACCACATACACGCTCTTTTCCCCGTGGCCGTAAGGCATGGGATCGCTGAAATTGTAGGTAGGCACCTGACTCCACTTGCCGTCCGGCCCCTTCACATTCCGCACACCGGCCTGATAACAGCCAATTTTGCACACATCGTGCAGCAAGGCCACGATGGCCAGCGTTTCCTCGGAGTATTCCAATCCATACAGCTCCTGCACCCGCTCCCGGGACACATAGTCCTTCAGGCAGTAGTACACATTCAGCGAATGCTCGCACAGCCCCCCTTCGTGGGCGCTGTGATACCGGGCCGAAGCCGGAGCCGTGAAAAAGTCGCTCTTATTGGTCAGATAGTCCAGCAACGCATCCGCACCGGGTCGGGTGATATGGGTTCGGTAGAGCTGGATAAATTCCTCTTTTGCGCTCATAATGCAGTCCTCCCAACAAAATGAAGATAGAGGTATTTTAACACAAACCCACCGCCCTCTTCAAGCCGCCCGCATCCGGGCAGCATAAAACCGAGGCAGCACCCCATCGGGCCGCTGCCTCGGTTCCATTTCCCATTATAAAGAAAGCACATTCCGCAAGATGCCCCAGCCCAACAGATAGACCAGCAGCCCCCAGCTAAGCCAGTGCTCCACCGTCCGGCTCAAGCCCTTCGTTCGGTCGGCACGGACATAACGGTACAGCACCACCCCCAGCAGCACCGCCAGCGCAGGCAGCACCAGGAACAGCCCTCGATTGACGGCATAGGCGGCAGACAGATCGCCCCGCAGCAAGGCAAGGCACATCCGGGTGACTCCGCAGCCGGGACAGTTATGCCCCGTGATCAGCCGCACCGGGCAGGGGATCGCCAGACCGGTCTGCCGGACAAACCAAGCATAGGCAAGGCCCACTCCCAGCAGCACCACTCCCGTGCGCAGCAGCTTCCTCAGCCGCTGTTTCTCCGCAGGACTCACATCGGATAGGCGTACTTGTTCACTTCAGACTGCAGCAGGGCCATGCCGACCACGGACAGTCCCAGCACGCTCAGCACCAGATAGACGATGGCCAGATTGCCGCTGGGCTGATTGTTGCGATAGCGCACCTCATCCATGGCTTCGCCCGCTTTATAGAACCAGTACAGGCCGTAAATGCCGCAGGTAACAATATTCAGCACCACAACCGTGCCGCCGGAAGTGGCATTGGGGCGCTGACTGACCAGATTGACATCCTCGGCCAGCTGATAGAGCCAGTACAGGGCATAAATACCACAGGTGACCACCGACAGCAGAATGCTTACGCCAACACTTCTTTGTTTCATTGTTTTTCTCTCCTTTGGTTCATATTCACCGACCGGTTTCCCTTTCGTCCGACGGATCTCCCCTTCGGTGTGAAGGTTCCAAGGGCGGCACAAAGCAGCACTTACACCAACTCGGTTATTTCTGTAACTGTACCATTTTTTCCGCCTTTTTTCAATCGGTTTCGCCTATTTTTTACGATGTTCGAATCTTTTTTCCTACTCCGTCCTTTGGTTGCATTCCCCGCCGCCCGATGCTAGAATAGAGGCAATAAGACAAACGATAAGGAGGTCTTCTCATGCACCCTATTCTTGCGGTGGGCGAGCTGCTCATCGACTTCACGCCTGAATCTGTCCCCGGGGCAGAACCGGTGCGATTTGCACAACATCCCGGCGGCGCTCCCGCCAATGTGCTGGCCCAAGCTGCCCGGCTGGGCGCAGACACCGCCCTCATCAGCCGCGTCGGTGCGGATGCCTTTGGCTCCTTCTTGATCGAGCAGGTCGCTCGGCAGGGCATTGCAACCGACGGCATTGTCCGGGATGACCGCCACCCCACCACACTGGCCTTTGTCCATCTGGATGCCGCCGGAGATCGCTCCTTCTCCTTCTACCGCTCCGACAGCGCCGACCGGATGCTGTGTGACGCAGACATTTCCCCCGAGGCAGTGGCACAGGCTTCCATCCTCCACTTCGGCGGGGTCTCTCTGACCGACGAACCGGCCCGACAGGCCACACTGCACGCGGTAGAGCTGGCACGGGAGGCCGGCACACTGGTGAGCTATGACCCCAACTATCGCCCGGCTTTGTGGGAAAGCGAGGCACTGGCCCGGCAGGAGCTGCGCCGGGTGCTGCCCTTGGTGGACATCCTCAAGGTCAGTGAGGAGGAGCTGCCGCTGCTGACCGATACAGACGATGTGGCCGAGGGGGCCCGCCGTCTGTCTGCGCTGGGCATTCCGCTGGTTTTGGTCTCCCGTGGTCCCAAAGGGGCCTATTATCAACAAGGGGACCTGACCGGCTCCTGCGAGGCCTATCCCGTAGCGGTGGTGGACACCACCGGCGCCGGAGATGCCTTCATGGGGGCCATTTTGAGCCATTTGTGCCACATGGATCGGGAGACTCTGGTCTCTCTCACGCCGGACGCCCTGCAAGAGATCGTGTCCTTTGCCAGCGCCGCCGGAAGTCTGGTCTGCACCCGCAAGGGCGCCCTTTCCTCCATGGCTGCGGAAGCCGAAATCAATCAGCTCCGCCGGAAGTGAAAGGAGTTCCTCTATGATTAAACCCATCTGCCGGGATACGCTGCTGTTGTCCCGCCCTTCTCAAGCCGCCTCTGCCGCCGACCTTCCGGTGGCGCAAGACCTGCTGGATACCCTGCGGGCCAACGCAGACCGCTGCGTGGGCATGGCCGCCAACATGATCGGCGTCAATCGCCGCATCATTGCCATTTCCGTGGGTTTTGCCCATCTGGTACTGCTGAATCCGGAGATCCTCAGCCGCTCCGGCCCTTATGAGGCGGAGGAAAGCTGTCTGTCCCTGTCCGGACAGCGGCACACCACCCGTTATGAAACCATCGAGGTGAAGTATCAGGACGAAGCCCTCCGGTGGCATACCCAAACCTTCACCGGCTTTCCTGCTCAAATCATTCAGCATGAAGTGGATCACTGCAACGGCATTTTGATCTGATCTGATTCAAACCAAAACCCCCACGCACAAGCCGCCCTTGGTCGGACTTGTGCGTGGGGGTTCGTTTTGTTTACTCCATCATCAGCTGAATGACCGTTTTATCGGTGGCACGCATTCCTTCCCGAGCCACTTTACTGACGGCACGGATGGTGTTTTCCACCCCTTTCACCACAATGCCGTCGCCGCCGTAAAACTGACTGTCGTGCTGATACATCTGCATTCCCAGCAGTCCGGCCTCCACCGCCGAGGCAATCTTTGCAGCGCAGCTGGCCTTGGCACCGTCGCAGATCATCCCCGAGTTGATGGCAAGGGCATTGACAATGGTGTGGGCAATCTCATCATAGCGCCCGCCATAGAGGTAGCAGATGCCTGCACCGGCTCCGCAGCCGGCACTGGTGGCCCCACAGTAGGCGGACAGGCTGCCAATTCCGGTTTTCAAATGGATGGTCACCAAATTGGACACCACAAGTGCCCGGTACAGCTCCTCCTGCGTGGCGTTCCGCTCCTCTGCGTAGACAATTACCGGCAAGGAGGCCGTCATCCCCTGATTTCCGCTGCCGGAATTGATGATGACCGGCATCTCACAGCCATTCATACGGGCATCCGACCCGGCGGCGGCCCATGCCTTGGCCCGATTCTGGACACTGTCTCCGTAGGAGCGCAGCAAAATGCGGCCAATCCCGGCGCCGTAGCCCTCTTCCAATCCCTTCTTGGCGATGGCGGTATTGCAGTCGATCTGCCGCTGCAAAATGGGCGCCACATCCTCCATCCGGACCTCGTCGGCAAAGGCCACGATTTGCTCCACCGTCAGCAGGCGGCGGCTCTCCGGCGGCTGAACCGCTTCATCGCAGAAGGGCCGCTCCACCAGCCGTTGGTCGTTCTTTCGCACCAGCACCACATTGGTGTGATGGCTCACAATCCGGACGCAGGCCTCGTCTGCGCCGGCAAACACCGTCACCTGCAAGTCAAAGGGGCAGCTGCTGTCCGCCTCTTCCATGGTAATGTCGGTGCGCTCCAAATAGTCCGCCAGCGTGTTCAGCTGCTGCTCGGTCACATCTGCCAGCACTTCCAGCTCCCGGGACGCATCGCCGCAGCAGATGCCCGCCGCCACAGCGGTCCGCATTCCTTTTCGCCCTCCGGTATGCGGCACGATCACACTTTTCACATTTTTGATGATGTTGCCGCTGACCCGCAGCACCACCCGTTCCGGCAGAACACCCAGCGTTTCCCGGGCCAGCGCTCCTGCATAGGCAATGGCGATGGGCTCCGTGCAGCCCATGGCAGGCACCAGTTCCTCCCGAAGGATCTCCAAGTAAGTGTCATACAGCTTTCGTTCCATAGTTCGCTCCTCTTACCGTTCTCCACAAAGATGCCCGGGCAGGCTCACCGAATTGGCCCTCCCGGTTGATTCAATTAGCATTAGTTTAGCCTGTTTGACGCAGAATTGTCAAGGTAAACCCAAAAAGCAGGACTTTCGTTCCAAAATGGAGCGAAAGCCCTGCTTTTTTCATTGCGTTCTGTGCGACAAATCGAATTAGGATTCCAGATTGAAAATGGTCGTATTATCCGGTGCCATGGTTCCCTTTCCGGTGACCTTGCTGTAAATCAGGCTGGCGGGATAACCAACCGACAGTGCGACAGCCAGTGCAATCAGCGAATTGGCCCAG
>JARIAU010000074.1 GCA_029257695.1 Oscillospiraceae bacterium | reverse complement strand
GTGGGGGAACTGGGAGCGGTCCGAGTGGTGGCCGGACACGATTTTCACTTTGGTTATCGTGGCGAAGGCAACCCGCAGCGGCTGCGGGAGTTGTGCCGTGAAATCGGCATTGGCTGCGACATTATCCCGAAAGTGGAACTGGACGGCATTCCCGTGTCCTCCACATATATCCGGAATTTGGTGGCGCAGGGGGAAACCGAACGGGCGATGGAATTTTTGGGCCATCCCCATGTGTTTTCCGGAGTGGTCGTCCACGGCAAAGCCCTGGGCCGCACCATTGGATTTCCCACGGCCAATCTGATCCTTCCGCAGGATCTGGTGGTGCCTGCCTACGGTGTGTATGCCACCAAAGTGTTTTTGCCGAGCGGGCAGGAATGCATGGCGGTGACCAATGTGGGTGTGCGCCCCAGTGTGGATGACGGAGATGCGGTCACGGTGGAGCCGTGGCTGCTGGATTTTGACGGAGATCTGTACGGACAGACCATTCGGGTGGAGTTTTATGCCCGACTGCGGGAGGAACGGAAGTTCAAGGAGCTGTCCGAGTTGACCAAACTGGTGCATTTGAACGGAGAACAGACCCGCAGTTATTTTCAAGCACGGGAACAGGCGCACGAAAGATGCGATGTGTAAGTACAAACGCCGGAGGGTGGAGAGTGTCCGCCTTCCGGTGTTTTTGCATCCAAGGATTGACTTTCAAAACGGCGGTGTGGCATAATCAGCTTACAAAATACAACGGACAGAGAAGTTCCTTTGGACGCAGAAAGGCGGCGGATGGAATGAATTCGACGGAAAAGAAATCGTTGCGGCGCAACTGGCTCTTGGCACAGGGGATCAACAGCCTCTATTTGCTGCTTTTTGGCGGGGCGGCGGTGTCTGCTTGGGTGCAGATGCGCACCTATGAGCGGATGGCCCAATCCTTGATCGAGCAGATCGGGCAGGTCGATCCGGATAATTTCAATGCCGGATATGCAGCCTTTGGGCATTTGGCCGGCGGCGGAAGTGCGGCGCTGGCGGCAGGGATGCTGCATCTGGTTTTGGTGATCTGCGGAGCCTATGCGCTGTTGTTTTTGGCGGATGCGGCGGCCGGGTATGTGCTGTATGCCAAACTCCGGCAGAGGGAACCGCTGGGTAGGCTCCGCACAGCCGTGCAGGTGGAAAGCGCAGTCAAATGTGGTTTGGCGGTGCTGGTCATTTTGCCGGGAGCTGCGTTGCTCGCAGCTGGGAAGTGGGGGCTGGGGCTGATGGCTCTGGTGCCCCAGGTCGTAGTTCTGGTGCTGGTGGTTCTGGTGCTTCGGGGGCTGCCCGGGGACCAAACGCAGCCGGAATGCAAGATGGAATCAAAGTGGTAAGGGAGGAACGGAAGATGCATGCAATGTTGGCCTTGATTGAATTGGTGACCCTGGGCGGTACGGGTGTGCTGCTGATGCTGGCGGCACTTCTGATGCGGATGTTCCAGATGAAAAAAATCAAAGCTTGCAGTCAGACGGTTTCGGGACAGGTGGTAGAACACAGCTTTCCCGGGCGCAATAAACTGTTCCCCGTTGTGCGTTACAGCGTGGACGGAACGGAATATTTGGTCAAGCGGAGCTTTGCGGGGTTTGTCACAGAACAGAAGGTGACGCCGAAGCACATGTACGCCGACCGCGGCGCCTATATCAGCGCCCGGGGTTATCTTCATGTTCCCGTCAGTGCGTTTACGAATTTGAAGCACATGGCGGACACGCTCTGGCCGATCGGGAGCAGCATGACGGTGTACTACAACCCTCAAAATCCCAAGCAGGCCTATGCGGAAGAAAAACCGGAGTGGATGCCGCTGGAGCAGATTGGCTTTTTGGTGGCAGGCGGCTGCACGGTCCTGATCTCTGTTGTGCTGTGCGTGGTGATTCTTGCGACTTAAGACAGGGGAGTCTGCACGGACCGGCCCGAAACCGGCGTGGATTTGGAACCGATGCACGCCGGTGGGGGCATTTGCCCGTTTGCACAATGGAAAAACGACAGAAAAGACCGGTTTTGCGGGCGGGCGAGGAGTGAAAACACGCCAAACTCCTTCCAAAACCGGCGTTTTGGGGGTTTGTGCAGCGGTTGTCAAAATAGACAAAACAAGATGCGTCAAATTCGACAATATAGTGGAAGATTTGCACCAAAAAAACGAGGATAAGTGTTGACTTTCCCCTATGCGATGTTGTATTATTATGTGGCGCCTGAACGGGCGCACTGCGATGATGCGGGAGATTGCGGCGAAAACCGGTAACTTCCGCGGAGTATGTCCGAACCGGATTCGGGCGGCTGAGGATTTTTCACTTCTGTCGAAGCGATGTATATCGCCAAGACAAGTGGAGCAGCCGGCTCATTGTGCCGGCTTTCCTTGTGTCCTGGAGTGATACACCCGGCAAAGCGTATAAATCCGGAGGCCAGCCGAGGCCCGATTCGGCCCATGTACAACAGTACGAAATATTAAGGAGGAAACCCCAACATGGCTAACGAAAGCATTCGCATTCGGCTGAAGGCTTATGACCATCAGCTCATCGACCAGAGTGCAGAGAAGATCGTCGAGACCGCTAAGCGCACCGGCGCTGCTGTTTCCGGCCCCATCCCTCTGCCCACCAAGCGTGAGATCGTCACCATCCTGCGTGCTACTCATAAGTACAAGGATGTCAGAGAGCAGTTCGAGCGTCGCACTCACAAGCGTCTGATCGACATTCAGAACCCCTCTCCCAAGACTGTCGAAGCTCTGATGAGCCTGCAGCTCCCCGCCGGCGTGGAAATCGAGATCAAGCTCTGATTCCCCACCGACACCTTAATTACTTCCGTTGTACCCGCTTCCTGCTCGAGTTTCTGAGAGCAGGGGGGTCATGTCAGCAGAGCAATGGCCGCCCAATGTGCCACCTCTCCTGACCAATAACCTTTACAAGGAGGAAAAAACCAAATGGAAAAGGCAATCATCGGTAAGAAGATCGGCATGACCCAGATCTTTGACACCGACGGCAAGGTCATCCCTGTGACCGTCATCGAGGCCGGCCCCTGCACCGTCGTGCAGAAGAAGACCATCGAGAACGACGGCTACGAGGCCGTGCAGATGGGCTATATGCCCGTCGCTGAGCGCAAGCTCACCAAGCCCGAGCTGGGCCACCTGGCAAAGGCAGACGCTGAGGCACTGAAGGTGCTGAAGGAGTTCCGTCTGAAGGACTGTGCATCCCTGAATGTGGGCGATGTCGTGAAGGCTGATGTGTTCGCTGAGGGCGATCATGTCGACTGCACCGGCATCAGCAAGGGCAAGGGCTACGCCGGCGTTGTCAAGCGCTATGGCGCAGGCCGTACTCCCATGACCCACGGCGGCGGCCCTGTCCATCGTCATGCTGGTTCTATGGGCTCCACCTCTACCCCCAGCCGTATCCGCAAGGGTAAGATCGGCGCCGGTCAGATGGGTGGCGACCAGATCACCGTCCAGAACCTGGTGGTCGCAAAGATCGATTCCGAGATCAACCTGATCGCTGTGAAGGGTGCCATCCCCGGCCCCAACGGCGGCATCGTGTTCCTGCGTGACACCGCTAAGGCTCTGCCCCAGAAGGGCGCAGCTGCTGGTATCAGCAACAACCCCCAGAAGGCTTCTGCTCGTGTCAACCCCCAGAAGGCTTCTGCAAGAAATCGCTAAGGAAAGGAGAGTATCTTAAATGCCTATTGCTAACGTTGTTAACATGGCCGGCGCCAAGGTCGGCGAGATCGAACTGGCTGAGTCCATCTTCGGTATCGAGCCCAATCCTGCTGTCGTCCATGAGGTGGTCAAGAATCACCTGGCCAACTGCCGTCAGGGTACTCAGAGCTCTCTGACTCGCGGCGAGGTTTCCGGCGGCGGCATCAAGCCCTGGCGCCAGAAGGGCACCGGCCGTGCCCGTCAGGGTTCCACCCGTTCTCCCCAGTGGACGCACGGTGGCGTTGTGTTCGCTCCCAAGCCCCGCTCCTACAACTATTCCATCAACAAGAAGGTCAAGCGTCTGGCCCTGAAGAGCGTCCTGTCCGACAAGGCACAGAACGGCGCTGTCGTGGTCGTGGACGGCCTGGAGATGGCTGAGCCCAAGACCAGCACCTTCGTCGGCTTCCTGTCCACCGCTGGTGTGGCTGGCAAGGCCGTTGTCATCACTGAGGGCGTCAAGGCCAATGTGGTGAAGTCCGCCCGCAATATCCCCGGCGTGATCACCACCCCCGCCACCACCCTGAGCGTTTATGACATCATCAATGCCAAGGCCCTGGTCATCGACAAGGCTGCCCTGGCTGTGATCGAGGAGGTGTACGCATAATGACCGCTTACGATATCATCATCAAGCCCGTTATCACCGAGCGTTCCATGGCCGGCACCGCCGACAAGAAGTACACCTTCTTTGTTGACACCCGCGCCAACAAGATCGAGATCGCCAAGGCCGTTGAGGAAATCTTCGGCGTTGAGGTCGCTAAGGTCAACACCGTCAACTATGACGGCAAGATGAAGCGTCAGGGCTACGGCCGTGCCGGCCGCCGCGCTTCCTTCAAGAAAGCTACCGTCACGCTGACCGAGGGCTCCAAGACCATCGAGCTCTTCGAAGGCATGGTGTAAGGAGGGTAACGAAGAATGGCTATTAAGACTTACAAGCCCACGACTCCGTCCCGCCGCCACATGACGGTGTCTGCATTCGAGGGCATCGATAAGAAGGCTAAGCCCGAGCGCAGCCTGACTGAAGTTCTGCAGAAGAACGCCGGCCGCAACAGCTACGGCCACATCACCGTCCGCCATCGCGGCGGCGGCGCAAAGCGCAAGTATCGTATCATCGACTTCAAGCGTCAGAAGTCCGGTGTGGCTGAGGTCCTCCGTCTGGAGTATGACCCCAACCGCTCCGCTAACATCGCCCTCATCCAGTATGAGGACGGCGAGAAGGCTTATATCCTGGCTCCTGTGGGCCTGAAGGCCGGCGACAAGGTGGAGTCCTCCGCTACCGCCGACATCAAGCCCGGCAACTGCCTGCCTCTGGCCAACATCCCCGTTGGCACCATCATCTCCAACATCGAGCTTCACCCCGGCAAGGGCGGCCAGCTGGTCCGCGCTGCTGGTGAGTCCGCTCAGCTGATGGCTAAGGAAGGCGACTCCGCTCAGATCCGTCTGCCCAGCGGTGAGTATCGCCTGATCAAGCTGACCTGCCTGGCTACCATCGGCAGCATCGGCAACGGCGACCACGCCAACATCCACATCGGTAAGGCTGGCCGTAAGCGTCACATGGGTTGGCGTCCCACCGTCCGTGGCTCCGTCATGAACCCCAATGACCATCCTCACGGCGGCGGCGAAGGCCGCGCTCCCATCGGCCGCAGCGGTCCTGTCACTCCCTGGGGCAAGCCTGCTCTGGGCTACAAGACCCGTAAGGTCAATGCTCGTACCGAGAAGTTCATCGTCCGTCATCGTAACGGCAGATAAGGAGGCAAGTTGAATGAGCAGATCTGTTAAGAAAGGCCCCTTCTGCGCCCCCGAGCTGCTGAAGCGGGTTGATGATATGAATCAGACCGGCGAAAAGAAGGTCCTGAAGACCTGGAGCCGCAGCTCCACCATCTTCCCTTCCTTCGTTGGTCACACCATCGCTGTCCACGATGGCCGCAAGCATGTGCCCGTCTATGTCACTGAGGACATGGTCGGCCACAAGCTGGGTGAGTTCGCTCCCACCCGCACTTTCCGCGGCCACGTTGGAACCAAGGGTAAATAAGGAGGAGATCAGAACATGGAAGCTAAAGCAACTCTGAGCTATGCTCGTATCTCCCCTCGCAAGGTTGGCATCGTCTGTGATCTGATCCGCGGCAAGTCCGTGGCTCAGGCTCAGGCCATCCTGATGGCAACGCCCAAGGCCGCTTCTCCCCTGCTGAGCAAGCTGGTCAAGAGCGCTGCCGCCAACGCAGAGAACAACTTCCACATGGATGCAAGCAAGCTGTATGTCTCTGCTACCTACGCCACTCCCGGCCCCATCCTGAAGCGCATGCAGCCCCGTGCTCAGGGCCGTGGTTACCGGATCAACAAGCGTACCTCTCACATCACCGTCGTGGTGAGCGAGAAAGAATAAGCGAGGAGGTTTAGTTTATGGGACAGAAAGTCAATCCCCACGGTTTCCGTGTGGGTGTCATCAAAGACTGGGACTCTCGCTGGTATGCTCGTGACAATCAGGTCGGTGATCTGATCGTTGAGGATATGAAGATCCGTGAGTTCCTGAAGAAGACCCTCTATTCTGCCGGTGTTCCCAAGATTGAGATCGAGCGCAGCAATGAGAAGGTCCAGGTGTTCGTCCACTGCGCACGCCCCGGCATGATCGTGGGCACCGACAAGACCAAGAGCCAGATCGAGGGCCTGGAGGCCGCTCTGGCTAAGATGACTGGTAAGAACGTCAAGCTCTCCATCGTCGAGGTCAAGCGCAACGAGATCGACATGACCGCTCAGCTGGTGGCCGAGAACATCGCCCAGCAGCTGGAGAAGCGTGCTTCTTTCCGTCGTGCGATGAAGAACGCCATCTCCCGTGCCATGCGCGCCGGCGCAAAGGGCATCAAGGTCAAGCTGTCCGGCCGTCTGGCTGGCGCTGAGATCGCCCGCGTCGAGCAGTATCACGAGGGCACCATTCCGCTGCAGACCCTGCGTGCGGACATCGACTACGGCTTCGCTGAGGCCGACACCACTTACGGCCGGATCGGCATCAAGATCTGGGTCTACAAGGGAGAGATCCTGAGCCAGTCTCTGCGCACCACTCCCCGCACCCTGGATCTGAGCAAGCCCTACCGTGAGCGCAGCGACCGTCCCCGTCGCAACAACCGTGGCCCTCGCCCCGATGGTGAGCGCCGCCCCTACAACCGCAACAATCGCGGTCCCCGCAAGACTGAGGAAGGAGGTCATCGATAATGCTGCTGCCGAAGAGAGTTAAGTACCGCAAGCAGATGCGCGGTCGTATGACCGGTAAGGCCACCCGTGGCAATACCGTCACCTACGGTGAGTTCGGTCTGCAGGCCACTGAGCCTGCCTGGATCACCAGCCGCCAGATCGAGGCCGCCCGTATCGCTATGACTCGTTACACCAAGCGTGGCGGTAAGGTCTGGATCAAGATCTTCCCCGACAAGCCCATCACTGAGAAGCCTGCCGAAACCCGAATGGGTAAAGGTAAGGGCTCCCCTGAGTACTGGGTGTCCGTGGTCAAGCCCGGCCGCGTGATGTTCGAGATCGCCGGTGTCTCCGAGGAAGTTGCTCGTGAGGCTCTGCGTCTGGCTATGCACAAGCTGCCCGTCAAGTGCAAGATCGTGACTAAGGAAGAAGGTGAAGCGTAATGAAGGCAACTGAGATCCGCGCTCTGTCCGTCGAGGAACTGGACAAGAAGCTGGTGGAGCTGAAGAAGGACCTGTTTAACCTGCGCCTTCAGAACGCCACCAATCAGCTGGATAACCCCGGCAAAATCAACGATGTCAAGAAGGACATCGCCCGTGTCAAGACCATTATCCGTGAGAAGCTGACCGCTTCTTCCGCCGACTAATTGAAGGAGGAAATTGACAATGGAAAACAGAACTTCTTCCCGTAAGACCAGAGTCGGCATGGTCGTTTCCGATAAGATGGATAAGACGATCGTTGTGGCCATCGCCGACCGTGTGGCCCATCCTCTGTACAAGAAGATCGTCAAGAGAACCTATAAGCTGAAAGCTCATGATGAGAACAACGAGTGCCGTGTCGGCGACCGTGTTCGCGTCATGGAGACTCGTCCTCTCTCCAAGGATAAGCGTTGGAGACTGGTCGAGATCGTCGAGAAGGCCAAGTAAGGAGGTGCCCGAAGCATGATTCAGGAAGAGAGCTATCTGAAGGTCGCTGACAATACCGGCGCCAAGGAAATCAAGACCATCCGCGTGCTCGGCGGCTCCAAGCGTAAGTATGCCAACATCGGTGATGTCATCGTGGCATCCGTGCGTAAGGCTGCTCCCGGCGGTCAGGTCAAGAAGGGCGATGTCGTGAAGGCTGTTATCGTCCGCACCGTGCGGGGCGTCCGTCGTGCAGACGGTTCCTATGTCCGCTTTGACGAGAACGCTGCCGTTCTCATCAAGGAAGATAAGACCCCCCGCGGTACCCGTATCTTTGGGCCTGTGGCCCGCGAGCTGCGCGACAAGGATTACATGAAGATCCTGTCTCTGGCTCCCGAAGTGATTTAAGGAGGGTGCCGAGGAATGAAAACTATGAGCATCAAGAAGGACGACCTGGTTGTCGTTCTGTCCGGCAAGGATAAGGGCAAGCAGGGCAAGGTCCTGTCTGTCATCCCTTCCGAGCGCAAGGTCGTCGTCGAGGGCGTCAATGTTGTGTCTAAGCACAAGAAGCCCCGCACCCAGACCGAAGAGGGCGGCATCATCAAGATGGAAGCCCCCATTTACGCCTGCAAGGTGCAGCGTGTCTGCCCCAAGTGCAACAAGCCCACTCGTCCTGCTCACAAGCTGCTTGCGGATGGCAAGAAGGTTTGCGTGTGCAAGAAGTGCGGCGCTGAGATCTAAGAGAAAGGAGCGTAACTTACAATGCCTACTCTGAAAACGAAGTATATGGAAGAAGTCGCTCCTGCTCTGATGAGCAAGTTCGGCTACAAGTCCGTCATGCAGATCCCCCGCGTTGAGAAGATCATCATCAATGTGGGCTGCAGCGAAGCCCGTGAGAATCCCAAGGTTCTGGACGCTGTCGTTGCAGACCTGGGTAAGATCACCGGCCAGAAGGCTGTCGTCACCAAGGCCAAGAAGAGCGTTGCTAACTTCAAGGTCCGTGAGGGCATGCCCATCGGCGCCAAGGTGACCCTGCGTCAGGACAAGATGTGGGAGTTCATGGATCGCCTGTTCAACATCTCCCTGCCCCGCGTGCGTGACTTCCGCGGCATTTCCGCCGACAGCTTTGACGGCCGTGGCAACTATGCCATGGGCCTGAAGGAGCAGATCATCTTCCCCGAGATCGAGTTCGACCAGATCGACAAGATCCGCGGCATGGATATCATCATCGTCACCACCGCAAAGAGCGACGAAGAGGGTCGTGAGCTGCTGAGCCAGCTCGGCGCTCCCTTTGCTAAGTAAGGAGGACGAACAAGAATGGCTAAGAAGTCTATGATCATCAAGCAGCAGAACGGCAGCAAGTATTCCACCCGTGAGTACAACCGCTGCAAGATCTGCGGCCGTCCCCACGCTTACCTGCGTAACTACGGTGTCTGCCGTGTCTGCTTCCGTGAGCTGGCCTACAAGGGCCAGATCCCCGGTGTGAAGAAGGCCTCCTGGTAATCCAGGGCCTTTTTCCCCACTTTATACCGTTCAATTGATGCCAGAAGTCATAGGAACACGGAGTTGGGGTTTCAAAATTGCCGCCATGAGCGGACAGTCATTAAAAGCTTTCAACTTGCATTCCTATGATACCCTGGTATCTGAAACAGGCTTTGCCTGTAACCTTTATTAGGAGGTCAAAATCCATGCATATCACTGATCCTATCGCCGATATGCTGACCCGTATTCGCAATGCGAACACGGCCAAGCATCCCACTGTGGATGTGCCTGCTTCCAACATGAAGAAGGCCATCGCTCAGATCCTGCTGGATGAGGGCTACATCAAGAGCTTCCAGCTGGTCGAGGACGGCACCCAGGGTGTCATCCGCATCACTCTGAAGTACAATGGCAATGAGAAGGTCATCTCCGGCCTGCGTCGTGTCTCCAAGCCCGGCCTGCGTGTCTACGCCGGTGCTGACGAGCTGCCCCGCGTGCTGCGTGGCCTGGGCATCGCCATCGTGTCCACTTCCAAGGGCGTCATGACCGATAAGGCTGCTCGTGCGCAGCACATCGGCGGCGAAGTCCTGGCTTTCGTTTGGTAAGGGAGGTTACTGAATTATGTCGAGAATTGGTAGAACTCCCATTGCCATCCCCGCCGGCGTGACTGTCACCGTCGCCGAGGGCAATGTGGTCACCGTCAAGGGCCCCAAGGGCACCCTGACCCAGACCTTCAGCCCCGCTATGACCATCGCACAGGAGGGTGAGGTCCTGACCGTCACCCGTCCCAACGATCTGAAGGAAAATCGTGCTCTGCACGGCCTGACCCGCAGCCTGCTGAACAACATGGTCGTGGGTGTCAGCACCGGCTTCCAGAAGACTCTGGATGTCAACGGCATCGGTTTCCGTGTGGCCAAGCAGGGCAATGCGGTTGTCCTGAATGTGGGCTTCTCTCACCAGATCACCGTGGAAGAGCCCGAGGGAATCACTCTGGAGTGCCCCGGCCCCAACCAGATCGTGGTGTCCGGCTGCGATAAGCAGAAGGTCGGCCAGACCGCTGCTGAGATCCGCTCCATCCGCAAGCCTGAGCCTTATAAGGGCAAGGGTATCAAGTACGCCGATGAGGTTGTCCGCCGCAAGGAAGGCAAGACCGGCGCTAAGAAGAAATAAGAGGAGGTGTGCCTAAATGATTAACAGACCCAATACCAACGCTCAGCGCCTGAAGCGTCATAAGCGTGTCCGCGGTAAGATCTCCGGCACCCCCGAGAGACCCCGCCTGAATGTGTTCCGCAGCGAGAGCAACATCTACGCTCAGGTCATCGATGATGTCAATGGCGTGACTCTGGTTGCTGCTTCCTCCCTGGATAAGAGCATCGAAGGTTTCGGCGGCAACGTCGAAGCTGCTCGCAAGGTCGGCCAGCTGGTCGCCGAGCGTGCCAAGGCTAAGGGCATTGAGACTGTCGTGTTTGACCGCGGCGGTTATGTGTACCATGGCCGTGTCCAGGCTCTGGCAGAGGGTGCCCGCGAGGGCGGCCTGAACTTTTAAGGGGAGGAGGAAACACAATGGCTAGATTTGATAGAGACCAGAAGAGAGACGAGATGATCGAGAAGGTCGTTTACCTGAACCGTGTCAGCAAGACCGTGAAGGGCGGCCGTGTCATGAAGTTCTCTGCACTGATGGTCGTCGGCGACGGCAAGGGCAAGGTTGGCTTTGGCATGGGCAAGGCTGCTGAGGTGCCCGAGGCCATCCGCAAGGGCATCGAGGATGCCAAGAAGAACATGATTACCGTCTCTTTGGTCGGTACCACGATTCCTCACGAGGTTACCGGTGCTTTCTCCGCTGGCCGCGTGCTGCTGAAGCCCGCTCCCTCCGGTACCGGCGTTATCGCCGGCGGTCCTGTCCGTGCTGTCATGGAAGCAGCCGGCATTTCCGACATCCGTACCAAGTGCCTGCGTACCAACAACCCCCAGAACGTCATTCGCGCCACTTTCGAGGGCCTGAAGGCGCTCCGCACTCCTGAGCAGGTCGCTAAGACCCGCGGCAAGAGCGTGGACGAGATTCTGTAAGGAGGGTTCACGAAATGGCTAATCTGAACATTAAGCTCGTGAAGAGCCTGAACGGCCGCCTTGACAAGCACATTGCCACGGCAGCCTCTCTGGGCCTGCGCAAGATCGGTGACACCACCGTTCAGCCTGACAACGCTCAGACCAAGGGCAAGATCGCCCAGATCGGTTACCTGCTCCAGGTGACCGAGCAGCAGTAAGGAGGTGCACGGAATGAATCTTTCTGAACTGACTCCCGCCGCTGGCTCCACTTTCAGCGTCAAGCGCAAGGGCCGCGGCCACGGTTCCGGCAACGGCAAGACCGCAGGTAAGGGCCACAAGGGCCAGCGTGCCCGCAGCGGCCGTACCCGTATCGGCTTTGAGGGCGGCCAGATGCCTCTGGCTCGTCGCCTGCCCAAGCGTGGTTTCCACAATATTTTCGCCAAGCCCCTGACCGCGGTCAATGTGGCTGACCTCAACAAGTTTGAGGACGGCGCCACTGTGGACGCCCAGGCTCTGCTGGCTGCCGGTGTGCTGTCCAAGTGCGAGTATGGTGTGAAGGTCCTCGGCAATGGTGAGATCACCAAGAAGCTCACTGTCCAGGCCTCCGCCTTTTCCGCTTCCGCTAAGGAAAAGATCGAAGCCGCAGGAGGAAAGGCTGAGGTGATCTAAAATGCTGGAGACCATCCGCAACGCATGGAAGATCCCCGAACTGCGGAAGAAGCTGATGATGACGGCGTTCATCATCCTGATCTTCCGTCTGGGCAATAGCATCCCCGTTCCTTTCATCGACACCACGATGCTGCGCGCTTACTTCGATAGCGCCAGTGCGACGATTCTGGGCATGATGAATGTCATGAGCGGCGGTGCCTTTGGCAGCGCAACGCTTCTGGCTCTGGGCATCCAGCCCTACATCAACAGCTCCATTATCATCCAGCTGCTGACCATTGCCATTCCCTCTCTGGAGCGTCTGGCGAAGGAAGGCGGCGAGGAAGGTAAGAAGAAGATTGCCGCAATTACCCGTTATACCACCGTCGGCATCGGCCTGCTGCAGGCCTTCGGCTACTACATGCTGTGCCGCAACCAGGGCTTCCTGGGTGAGAACACGGGTGTTTGGGCTGCCATCGTTGTCATTCTGGTCTTCACCGCTGGCTCTGCCTTTACCATGTGGCTGGGCGAGCAGATCACTGAGTTTGGCATCGGCAACGGCATCTCCGTTATCCTGTTTGCGGGCATTATCTCCCGCGTGCCCACCGCCGTGTACGCTCTGTACACCGGTATCTACAACTATGTCACCGGCGTGACGGCCGCCAATGCCCTCCGGATCCATCCTGTGGGTGCTGTGGCCATCGTCCTCGGTGCACTGGCGATGATCCTCTTCGTGGTCTTCATCAACGACGCTGAGCGCCGCCTGCCTGTGCAGTACGCAAAGCGTGTTGTGGGACGCAAGATGATGGGTGGCAACTCCACCAACATCCCCATGAAGGTGAATATGTCCGGCGTTATGCCGATCATCTTCGCACAGACCATCGCTTCGATTCCTGCTACGATTGCAGCGTTCGTGCCCAAGTGGCAGAACAGCCTGTTCATGAAGTTGTTTGACACCACCAGCGTGGTGTACTGCCTCGTGTACTTCCTGCTGATCGTCGGTTTCAGCTACTTCTACGCTACGATTCAGTTCAACCCCGTGGAAGTGGCCAACAACCTGAAGAAGCAGGGTGGCTTTATTCCGGGCTTCCGCCCCGGACGCCCCACGGCAGAGTTCATCAGCAAGGTGCTCAATAAGATCACCATGTTCGGTGCCCTCTATCTGTCCATCGTGGCTCTGCTGCCCATCGCCACCGGCGCCATCATCGGTGCCAACTATCTGGCCATCGGCGGCACCAGTGTTCTGATCGTCGTTTCTGTTGCTCTGGAGACTGAAAAGGCTCTGGAGGCTCAGATGATGATGAGACACTATAAGGGATTTTTGGAATAAGGAGTTGTGATTAGATGAAACTCATCCTTTTGGGTGCACCTGGTGCCGGTAAGGGCACACAGGCAGACATCATCTGCAACAAGCTGAACATCCCCACGATTTCCACTGGCAACATCCTGCGGGCTGCCGTTGCAAACGGCACCCCCGTGGGACTGCGTGCAAAGGAATATATGGATGCCGGCAAGCTGGTCCCCGATGAGGTCATCATCGGCGTGATTACCGAGCGGCTGGCACAGTCGGACTGCCAGAACGGCTTTATCCTGGACGGCGTGCCTCGCACGATCGCTCAGGCGGAGGCCCTGGAGGCAGCCGGCGTCAAGTTCGATGCTGTGGTTTCCATCGAGATCTCTGATGAGGAGATCGAGAAGCGCATGACCGGACGCCGCACCTGCCTGAAGTGCGGAGCAACCTACCATGTGGTGGCGGCTCCCCCCAAGGTGGAGGGCATCTGCGATAAGTGCGGCGAAGCCCTGCAGCAGCGCAAGGACGACAAGCCTGAGACGGTTCGTGCCCGCCTGGTGACCTATCACAAGGAGACCGAGCCGCTGAAGGAGTTCTATGCCAAGCGCGGTGTGCTGAAGAGCATCGAAAATCAGCCTACCATTGAAGCGACCACCAAGGTCATCATGGAGGTTTTGAAGTGATTAAGGGCAACTGCATGTCTTTCTCGCCCCATCAGATTGATCTGATGCGCAAGGCGGGCAGACTGACCGCAATGGCCAGAGCCTATGCGGGGACATTGATCCAGCCCGGCATCACGACACGGGAAATCGACCGGGAGGTCGAACGATTCATTAAGAAACATGGTGGTTACCCTTCCTTCTATCACCTGTATGGCTTTAAGGGCTCGGCCTGCATCTCCATCAATGATGAGATCATTCACGGCGTGCCCGGCAGCTACAAGCTGAAAGAGGGAGACATCGTTTCTGTGGATGTGGGCGCCTGCATTGGCGACTATCATCTGGACCGTGACAAGTGCGTTTCTGGCGGCTATCACGGCGATTGCTGCGCCACGTTTGCCTGCGGAGAGATTTCTCCGGAAGCAAAGCGGCTGATTGAAGTGACCGAACAGAGCTTCTGGAAGGGCTTTGATCAGGCGAAGGTGGGCAATCGGGTGTTTGACATCTCCCGTGCGGTTCAGACTCATGCGGAAAGCAATGGCTACAGCATTGTCCGGGAATATACCGGCCACGGCATCGGCCATACCGTCCACGAAGAGCCTGAAGTCCCGAACTATGTGCCCGAGAGCGGACGAAATGTCCGGCTGGAGCCCAATATGATCATCTGCGTTGAGCCGATGGTCAATGCCGGCTCCGCAGAGATCCGCAATAAGTGGATGCCGGACGGCTGGTGCGTGCCTGTCACCGCCGACCACGCCCTCGCCGCACACTATGAAAACACTATTCTCATCACCGAAAACGGGCCGGAGATCCTGACCCGCTGCGAGGATTGAGTATGGCGTTTACCAAAGGCGAAATCGTTCTCTCCCTGAAAGGACACGACGCCGGCGGGCTGTTTTGTGTATTGGATGCACAGGATGGATTCGCCCTCGTTGCAGACGGCAAGGGGAGAAAGCTGGCTACACCCAAGCGCAAGCGTGAGACGCATCTCAAAGGTGTAGGAACCAGCGCACATCCGGCAATCTTAGGATTGCAAAGAGGTGAGAGCGTATCTGACCGGGCCCTCCGGTGTGCGCTCGCAGCCTTCCGCGATTCAGAACAGACCAGTATGGAGGTAACCCAGTTTGTCTAAGAGTGATATGATCGAGCTTGAGGGTGTCGTTGTCGAGACCCTGCCCAACACCACTTTCAAAGTGGATATCGGTAACGGTCATGTGATCCAGGCCGGAATCTCCGGTAAGCTTCGCATGAACTATATCCGAATCCTCCAGGGCGATAAGGTGACGGTCCAGATGTCCCCTTATGATCTGACCCGCGGCCGGATCACCTGGAGAAGCAAATAAGAACACCCCGTACCGTTGAAAAAACGGCGGAATGTTCGCACCCCGGACTCAAATAAATTCAACCGGGAAGCATGGCATACGCCCTCTGGACAAGGGAACGGCGCCGTGCAGCAAAACAGGAGGTATAACGATGAAAGTAAGACCGTCCGTTAAGCCTATGTGCGAAAAGTGCAAAGTCATTAAGCGCAAGGGCAAAGTTATGGTGATTTGTGAGAATCCCAAGCATAAGCAGAGACAGGGTTAAGGAGGTGTATTGATTTATGGCACGTATTGCTGGTATTGACTTGCCGAAGGACAAGCGAATTGAAATCGGCCTGACCTACATTTTTGGTATCGGCCGCACCAGTGCGACCAAGATTCTGGCCGCAACCGGAATTGATCCCGACACTCGTGTTCGGGACCTGACCGAGGAGCAGGAGCAGCTGCTCCGCGATGAGATCGATAAGAGCTATATCGTGGAAGGTGACCTGCGCCGCAATGTGGCTATGGATATCAAGCGCCTCATTGAGATTGGTTCCTATCGTGGCGCCCGTCATCGTAAGAGCCTGCCCGTCCGCGGCCAGCGCTCCAAGACCAACGCCCGTACCCGTAAGGGCCCCAAGAAGACCATCGCAAATAAGAAGAAGTAAGGAGGGATAAGCAATGGCTAACGTTAAGAAGAAAGTCGTGACCAAGAAGCGTCGCGATCGTAAAGTCGTCGAGAAGGGTGCCGTGCATATCCGCTCTTCTTTCAACAACACCATGGTCACCGTGACCGATCCTCAGGGCAATGCTCTGTCCTGGGCTTCCTCCGGTGAGCTGGGTTTCCGTGGCTCCCGTAAGTCCACTCCCTATGCCGCTCAGATGGCCGCAGAGACTGCTGCCAAGACGGCTATGGAGCATGGCCTGAAGACCGTGGAAGTGTTCGTCAAGGGCCCCGGCGCCGGCCGTGAGGCTGCCATCCGCGCCCTGCAGGCTGTGGGTCTGGAAGTTACCATGATCAAGGATGTTACCCCCATCCCTCATAACGGCTGCCGTCCTCCCAAAAGAAGACGCGTCTGATTTATTAAAGGAGGAAAAGTATTATGGCAAAGAATACGCAGCCGATCGCCAAGCGTTGCAAGGCTCTGGGCCTGTCTCCCGCTGTGCTTGGCTATGGCAAGAAGACCACCGAGCGTGGTTCCAAGGACCAGCAGCGCAAGAAGAAGAGCGAATACGCCATGCAGCTCAACGAGAAGCAGAAGGTGAAGTTCGTCTACGGCATGCTGGAAAAGCAGTTCCGTTCCTACTACGAGCGCGCTGAGCGCATGCCCGGTAAGGCCGGCGAGAACCTGCTGGTTCTCTGCGAGCGCCGTCTGGACAACGTGGTGTTCCGTGCTGGTTTCGCCATGACCCGCCATCAGGCTCGTCAGCTGGTGAACCACGCTCATTTCACCGTCAATGGCAAGAAGTGCAACATTCCTTCTTACCAGGTGAAGGCCGGCGATGTGATCGCCGTTCGTGACTCCAGCCGTTCTTCCGAGGTGTTCAAGCGCTTCCTGGGTGAAGATGCTGTCACCGTCGCTGCCGCTCCCCAGTGGATCGAGCGCGAGAAGAACGAACTGAAGGCTACTGTTACCAAGCTTCCTGTGCGCGAGGATATCGACTTCCCTGTGGAGGAGCACCTCATCGTCGAGTTGTACTCCAAGTAATAAGTGACCCTCAGAGTATAATGATGAGCTAACACCATCGGGGCGGTCAGTCCCCTGACCGCCCCCGACACGAGGAGGGTAAACTGTATGGTAGAAATCGAAAAACCCCGCATTAATTGCATCGAAAACCCCGGCGACGTTTCCTACGGCAAGTATGTCGTGGAGCCTCTGGAGCGCGGTTATGGCACTACCCTGGGCAATGCCCTGCGCCGCATTCTCCTCTCCTCTCTTCCCGGAACTGCCGTGACCAGCATCAAGATCTCCGGTGTCCAGCACGAATTCACCACCATTCCCGGTGTGAAGGAAGATGTCACCGACATTGTGCTGAATGTGAAGAAGATCATCACCAAGCTGCACTGCACCGGTCCCAAGACCGTGTACATTGAGTGCAGCGGCGACTGCGAGGTCACTGCCGGTGACATCAAGGCCGACGGTGAGGTCGAGGTCCTGAACCCCGATCTGCACATCGCCACCTTGGGTCCCGATGCCACTCTGAACATGGAGCTGACCCTGAGCCACGGCCGTGGCTATGTGTCTGCCGACCGCAACAAGAATGATCAGAGCGTCATCGGTGTCATCCCCGTGGATTCGATCTATACCCCGGTGAAAAAGGTCAACTACACGGTGGAAAACACCCGTGTGGGCAACATGACCGACTTTGATAAGCTGACCCTTGAGGTGTGGACCGACGGAACCATTTCCGCTCGGGACGCCGTTTCTCTGGGCGCTAAGATCCTGTGCGATCACTTCATGCTCTTTACCGATCTCTCTGAGACCATGGGCACTCGTCCCACGGTGGTGGAGCCGGAGGATAAGGCACAGGACAAGGTGCTGGAGATGACCATTGAAGAGCTGGACCTGAGCGTCCGCAGCTTCAACTGCCTCAAGCGTGCCAACATCAACACGGTGGCGGATCTGATCTCCAAGAGCGAGGAGGACATGATGAAGGTCCGCAACCTGGGCCGCAAGTCCTTGGAAGAGGTCATCAATAAGCTGGCAATGATGGGTCTGTCCCTGGCCAGCGAAGACAACGCCTAAGTCGCACGAAATGTCTATATAAAGTTTGGACCTGTCTCGGACGGGTCCCTTTGAAGGAGTGAATCAAATGCCTAGCAATCGGAAGCTCGGTAAGCCCACTGACCAGCGCATGGCTATGCTGCGCAATCAGGTGGCCGACCTGCTGAATTACGGTCAGATCAAGACTACTGTCACCCGCGCCAAGGAAATCCAGCCTCTGGCTGAGAAGATGATCACCCTGGCAAAGAAGAACGATCTGGCTGCTTACCGTCAGGCTCTGTCCTTCCTGCCTCAGGAGGATGTGGCTAAGAAGCTGTTCGACCAGATCGGCGCCAAGTATGCGGACCGCAACGGTGGTTACACCCGCATTGTTCGCATCGGGCCCCGCCGTGGTGACGCCGCTGAGATGGCCATCATCGAGCTGGTGTAATTTAACTGGTATTTTATAAACTGGTGATAAATCGCAAACCCCTTATGTCGTAACGAGTGAAGTGCGCACAGCCATTCAATGCGCACATTTTTTTATGACCAAGACACCAAGTTAAGCCCG
>JARIAU010000067.1 GCA_029257695.1 Oscillospiraceae bacterium | reverse complement strand
AGCAGCTCGGCCAGAAGCACAGCACCGCCGGCGGCACCACGCAGGGTATTATGAGACAGACATACAAATTTGTAATCGTACTGGGTGTCGGGGCGCAGACGACCGACAGAAACGGCCATGCCACCTTCCAACATGCGATCTAACTTGGTTTGGGGGCGATTGTCCTCTTCAAAATAGTGGAGAAACTGTTTGGGGGCAGAGGGGAGATGGAGTTCTTGCGCGCGACCACGGAAGTTGGCCCAAATGGCTTTCATTTCTTCGGTCGAAGGTTTTGCACCGTCGGGGAAGGAAAGGAACACGGCGGCCATGTGTCCGTCGGACACAGGAACACGGAGGCATTGAGCGGTGATGGAGGGGGAAGAGGCGTTTTCGATGTGATCGCCCACCACATGTCCCCATAGTTTCATGGGTTCCTTCTCGCTCTTTTCCTCCTCACCGCCAATGTAAGGAATCACATTGTCCAGCATTTCGGGCCAAGTTTGGAAGGTTTTTCCGGCACCGGAGATGGCCTGATAAGTGCAAACCAATGCGCGATCCAAGCCATACTGCAGTTTGAGAGGATGCAGAGCGGGAACGTAGGATTGCAGAGAGCAGTTGGATTTGACGGCGATAAAGCCACGCTTGGTTCCCAGACGCTTACGCTGGGCGGGGATCACATCCAGATGTTCGGGGTTGATTTCCGGTACCACCATGGGGACATCCGGGGTGAAGCGGTGGGCGGAGTTGTTGGAGACCACAGGACACTCGTGCTTGGCATAGGCTTCCTCCAGAGCACGGATCTCGTCTTTTTTCATGTCAACAGCACAGAACACAAAATCAACTGCATTTGCCATGGTTTCGATGTCGGCGGTAGCATCCAGAACGATCAGGCGCTTGGCTTCTTCGGGGATGGGGGTGTCCATTGCCCAGCGCGCAGAAACGGCTTCTTCGTATGTCTTGCCGGCACTTCTGGCGCTGGCTGCAATGGCGGTCAGCTGAAACCAGGGGTGGTTCTCCATCAGGGTGACAAATCGCTGACCGACCATGCCGGTGCCGCCGACGATTCCGACTTTATATTGTTTCATGGTGATACCTCCAACAAAAAGTTGACAGCGGGTTGAAAAACAGGCTGACTTTGTACTATAATGTCCAAGAGACTGAATTCGTTTCGGTCGTTTGTAATCTGCCGATACCAATCCGGTTTGCATCGAGTTTGACGCTGTGCTTTTTTTGAGGAGAGGCGGGAGTCTCGGGCTCAAAATGCTGCATGGGCGCTTCAAAGCACTATAATACATTATTATGTTACTTTATCATATGTGCATGGGAGCGTCAAGCATCGGGCGGTTAAAACGGGTTGGACGATACATAAGAATCGAGAAACAGAAATAGAAACATGGAAGGATTATCCTGATGAAGACAAGTGATTTTTATTATGATTTACCGGAAGAATTGATTGCTCAGACTCCGCTGCAAAAGAGAGATAGTTCCCGTTTGCTGACACTGGATAAAGAAACGGGTGAAGTGGAGCATCATCACTTTTCGGATCTGCCTCAGTTCCTGCGCAAGGGTGATTGTCTTGTTTTGAACAATTCCCGTGTGCTGCCGGCACGGCTGATCGGCCATCGCAGCACGGGTGGAGCAGTGGAAATTCTGCTTCTGGTGGACAAGGGGAATGATGTCTGGGAATGCCTGGTGCGTCCGGGTAAGAAGCTGCGGGAAGGTGCCCGAGTCTCTTTTGGCGATGGCCAGTTGGAGGCGGAGATTGTAGAGGTGCTTCCGGACGGGAATCGTCTGGTTCGTTTTGAATATCAGGGTATCTTTCTTGAGGTGCTGGAGTCGCTTGGCCGGATGCCGCTGCCTCCGTATATCAAAGCGGAGCTGGAGGATCAGGAACGCTATCAGACGGTGTACTCCAAAGTAGTTGGCTCTGCAGCTGCACCTACGGCCGGATTGCATTTTACGCCGGAGCTGCTGGAAGAGATTCAGGCAATGGGGGTCAAGGTTTGTTATGTGACCCTTCATGTGGGATTGGGTACGTTCCGACCGGTCAAGGAAGAAGATGTGCTGGATCATGAGATGCATTCCGAATATTGTGTGATTCCGCAGGAAACGGCGGATACCATCAATGAAACCAAACGCAGCGGCGGGCGGGTGATCTGCGTAGGAACCACATCCTGTCGTACATTGGAGAGTTGGACAGGCGAGGATGGTGTGGTTCAAGCGACGGGTGGCTGGACGGATATTTTCATTTACCCCGGATACAAATTCAAGGTGATGGATGGGCTGGTGACGAATTTCCACCTGCCGGAATCCACTTTGATTATGTTGGTGTCTGCGCTGGCTGGGCGAGAGCATGTGCTTGCAGCTTATCAGGAGGCTGTCAAGGAGAAATATCGTTTCTTCTCTTTTGGCGATGCCATGTTGATTGCAGATTTGCGGGAGAAAGAGCGGGACTAAAGCACCGGAAAACGAGGGTGCAGATGGAAACGGAGGAATACAAAGCGTGTTTCGAGTGATTAAGAAAGAGGGGAAGGCCAGACGCGGTGAGTTTACCTGTGCGCATGGCGTGGCTCAAACCCCGGTGTTTATGAATGTGGGAACGCAGGCGGCTATTAAGGGTGGGTTGGATGCTCACGATTTGGAGCAAATTGGATGCCAGATCGAATTGTCCAATACCTATCATCTGCATGTGCGGCCGGGGGATGATGTGGTGCGTCAGATGGGTGGACTGCATCGTTTCATGGATTGGAATGGTCCGATTTTGACGGACAGCGGTGGATTTCAGGTGTTTTCGCTGGCGAAGCTCCGTAACATTAAGGAAGAAGGCGTGACCTTCTCTTGTCATGTGGATGGACGCAAGATTTTTATGGGGCCGGAAGAGTCCATGCGGATTCAGTCCAACTTGGGCAGTGATATTGCCATGGCCTTTGATGAATGTGTGGAAAATCCGGCGACGCATGAATATGCGGAAAAATCCTGTGCACGGACTCTGCGCTGGTTAGAGCGTTGCATTAAGGAGCATAAGCGACTGAACGCACAGCCGGACTGTGTAAACCCGGATCAGATGTTGTTTGGTATCAATCAGGGCTGCACCTTCCCGGATTTGCGCATCAAGCACATGCAGGAAATTGCCAAACTGGATTGCGATGGTTATGCCATTGGCGGTTTGGCGGTGGGAGAACCGACACAGGAAATGTATGATGTCATTGATGCGGTTGAACCTTATATGCCGGAAGACAAGCCTCGCTATCTGATGGGTGTGGGTACGCCCAGTAATATCATTGAGGGCGTAGCAAGAGGTGTGGACTTCTTCGATTGTGTGATGCCGGCCAGAAATGCCCGACATGGCAAATTGTTCACATGGCAGGGGAGTCTTAACATCAAGAACGAGAAGTACAAGGTGGATCCTCTGCCGATTGATCCGAACTGCCAGTGTCCGACTTGTCGTTCGTTTTCCAGAGCCTATCTCCGTCACTTGGTCAAGGCGGATGAAATGCTGGCCATGCGTCTGCTGGTGACGCACAATCTGTGGTTCTATAATGAGCTGATGCAGAAAATACGAGATGCATTGGATGAAGATCGGTTTGCGGAGTTCCGTGCAGAGTATTCTGAAAAGCTGGACAAGCGAATTTGAATGCGGTGTTTTGGCGTGGAATGGTCTTTTTGCTGACATGTCGATGAAAAAATGCTTGCCAAAAACAGAGAAAAATAGTATCATTAACACATTATGTCATTAGACAGCAATTTATGGAGGGAATTTAATGTATACGATTATTATGCTCGTGGCTATGCTTGCCATCTTCTACTTCCTCATGATCCGTCCTGAGAATAAGCGCAAGAAGGAAGCTGCCAATCTCCGCAACTCTCTGGCTGTGGGTGATGAAGTGACCACCATTGGTGGCATTGTTGGCACCATCTGCCATGTGAAGGAGAACAGCGTTGTGGTTGAGACTGGTGCTGACCGTGTCCGCATCGAGTTCATGAAGTGGGCGATTGCCAACAAGGGTGCTCAGACCACGGAAGTTCAGTAATTCGCAATTAGCATTTGAAACGCCCTCTTTGCATAGACTTGGGTACAAGCATGCAGAGAGGGTGTTTTTATGTCTGAACGAAAAAAGAACGATAGGGAAGTGCGGTGGTCGACGGTTTTGTACTGTGCCGGGACGGTCTGCGGAACAGTGCTTGTTATGGGTGCAATTGCGTCTTTGGCTGTTGTGCGGGGATGGATGCAGATGGAACAACTGCGTTATGCAGCTCTGGTTGCGTTGTGGGCTGCGGCGCTGTTAGGAGGGATTCTTCTTTGCGTGAAAACGAAAGGAGTTCCAATTTTGTGCGGTATGGCTGTAGCTGGGGCAGAAGTGTTGTTGTGCTTGGTAGTTGGAATGCTGTGGATTGGCACTCCGACGGGAGCGGGTATGCTGGTCCGAGTTTTGGCAAGCGGAATCGGCGGCGTGTTAGGTGGCGTATTGTGTGCGTCGTGTCATGCGAAGCGGCGTCGAGGGTGATACATTGAGCAATCAAAAAGGCAGAAAGAGTCCGCGGTGACTTTCCTTGCTTTTTTTACACAACAAAAGAGCATGAGGTAAAAATGAACTTAGATTCGAAGTATACATAATACAAACACAGGATAGTTTACATAACAAACTGTCGTAATGCACAAAAAATAATTATTTTTAGAGAAAAGCTTGCGAAATTGCTAAAAAGAGACTATGATACAGTATAAGTCACCAAATGGGTATAGCGTTGTTCGGGTTGTTGTTTGGTTTTCCAAACACAAAAAGAAAGGCAACACCAAACGGTGATGAATCAACATAATCAGAAAATCCCTTGCATAAACTGCCTTTGAGGTGGTTTTTATGGGCGTAAAACGGAGGAAAAAAGCCGTCGGGTCTGCGTCAGACGCACAGTGGCTGCTGCTGGTTTTGGTGGTGGCTTTGGGGCTGGGTATGGCCCTAGGTGCGCTATTGGTGCGCGTCAGCGGTATCATAGGGGCGGATGTCTTTTCTGAAGTGGGACACACCTTCACTTGGCGCGGATGGCTGCGGGTGTTTTGGGCGCAGTTTCGATGGTGCCTGTTGGCTGGAGTTCTGGTCTGTACTACGGTCGGTCTGTTTGCCATGCTTCCTTTGGTGTTTTACCGCGGGGTGCTGATCGGAAGTGGTTTTTTTGCATGGTTTGCAGATGTGCCGGTAGCCGCTGTGTTTGGTTATTATGGGCTGTCTCTTCTGTGTTCTGTGGCGCCGCTGCTGATGATTGCTCTGTGTGGTATTTTGCGCAGGTTGGGAGAGGATCGGCTCCGCTCGCCGGTGGAACGGTTTTTCTCCCGTGCCGGAGTGGGTTGTGGTTTGCTGCTGGTTGCGTTGATTTTGTGTGCACTGTGCTCAGCGGGACAGCTGTGGCTGTTGTCCGGTGCAGCGGGAGCGGTGTAAGATTTACCACTGTGAGAAGGAGGATCCCGTTATGGATCTGATCGAGGAATTTAAGTCCTATCTCACAACTGAAAAGAAATCGTCTGCCAATACGGTCAGTTCCTATGTGCGGGATTTGACGCAGTTTGCACGGTATCTGCAGGTGGAAGGGGTCAGCCTTTTGGATGCAGATGCGGAGGTGATTGAAGGGTATGACGGGTGGCTCAACAGTAAGGGAAAGTCAGCTGCCACCATCACCCGATCTCTGGCATCATTGAAATGTTTTTACAGCTGGCTGGTTCGGGATGGAAGAAAAGAAACCAACCCGGCTCAGAGTGTCAAATCCATGAAGGTGGAGCGCAAGCTGCCGCAGATCCTGACCAATCAGGAGGTGGAACTGCTGCTGGAACAGCCTCAGTGCGTGGATCAGAAAGGATACCGGGATCATGCTATGCTGGAATTGCTTTATGCGACGGGAATTCGAGTCAGTGAGTTGATTTCTCTGGATGTGGAGCATGTCAACCTTGCGGCTGGTTTTATTCGCTGTATCTCTAAGAATAAGGAGCGAATCATTCCGCTTTATCCGGGCGCGGTCCGTGCGCTGACGGACTATGTCCGCAATGTCCGTCCGCAGCTTGCGGTAGAAGGGGAGCATGCTCTGTTTGTAAATATGAGCGGCGAGCGGATGTCTCGTCAGGGGTTTTGGAAGATTATTAAGGGGTATCAGGAAAAAGCTGGGATCAAGACGGACATCACCCCTCACACCCTGCGTCATTCGTTTGCGGCGCACCTGTTGGCTAATGGTGCTGATTTGCGTTCCATTCAGGAAATGTTGGGGCATTCGGATATTTCGTCTACGCAGATTTATACGCAGTTGGTCAATCAGAAACTCAAGGATGTCTATAATAAGGCACACCCCAAAGCGTAAGAAACGGGTTCAAACGGCATTTGCGTGAGCAAGTGCCGTTTTGTTCTCTCCGATGTAGAATCTCTTTGCCTTTATGGAACGGATGTGCTATAATCTACATTGAGATTGTTTTAGCATCACAGAGGGGAAAGTATGATTATTTTGGGCATTGATCCGGGGGTTGCAACCATTGGATTTGGTGTTATTGAAGCAGACCGACAGAAGAATACGCTCGTTCAGTATGGGACCATCACGACACCACCGGGGATTCCGCTGTCCAGCCGACTGCTTCAGATTTCGCAAGATATGGAGGAGTTGATCCGTACCTTTTCACCGGATGAACTGGCCATTGAAGAATTGTTTTTCAACAACAATATCACTACCGGCATTTCCGTGGCCCATGGCAGAGGCGTGATCTTATTAGAGGCGGAGCGGCTGGGTGTGCCGATTTTTGAGTACACGCCCATGCAGGTCAAACAGGCGGTGGTGGGCTATGGCAAAGCGGAAAAGAAGCAGGTGATGCTGATGACACAGCGCTTGCTTCGCATGAACCATATTCCGCGGCCGGATGATGCGGCGGATGCATTAGCAATTGCGATTTGCCACAGCCGTGCGGCCACCTCGATGCTGAATACGGAGCGTGTGTTTGACGCAACAAAATACTCCACGCGATAAGAAGGGAAGAAATCGCTATGTTTTACTACCTGAACGGAGTTTGCACCCATAAAGAACCGTATCTTGCCGTGATCGATTGCGGCGGTGTCGGCTATGCCTGCCGTACCACTGCGTATACCTTGTCTGCGCTGAATCTGGGGGAAAAAGCCAAGCTTTACACGCATGTCCATGTCAAGGAAGATGCGTTTGATATTTACGGCTTTTCCACTTCGGAGGAGCTGCATCTGTTCCGTATGCTGACCAGCGTGTCTGGCGTTGGTCCGAAGGCGGGGCTTTCCATCCTGTCCTCCAATGCTCCTGCCAATCTGGCGATGAGTATTATAACCGGGGATGAGAAGGCGTTGACTTCTGCACCTGGAGTGGGGAAAAAGATTGCCCAGCGTGTCATTTTGGAGCTGAAGGACAAGCTGGCCAAGGGACAGTCTGCGGTGACGGGAGAACGCATACAGGGCGGCGGTATGACCGTCATTCCCGAGAACAAATCCAGCGAGGCTGCCGCTGCATTGGCTGTTTTGGGCTATTCCAGAGAAGAAATCGCAGAGGCACTCCGAGGGGTGGATATGGAATGTCTTCCATTGGAGCAGATCATCCGTACCGCCCTGCGTGGTATGGCTGCGAAGGTAAAGTGAGGGATGTGGGATGAGTATTGATTTTTCGCTGGATTCTTACTCGGATGCCGAGCCGCTGGTTACGACCATGCTGACCGGAGAGGATGAGAATGAAGGCTCTCTTCGCCCTAGATATCTGCGTGAGTACATCGGACAGGAGAAGGCAAAGGGCAACCTTGAGGTGTTTATTGAGGCGGCAAAGATGCGGGGAGAATCCTTGGATCATGTACTGCTCTATGGCCCGCCTGGCTTGGGCAAAACCACATTGTCTGGAATCATTGCCAATGAGATGGGGGTCAATGTTCGGATCACTTCTGGACCGGCGATCGAAAAGCCGGGAGATCTTGCTGCACTTTTGACCAATCTCAATGAAAATGACATTCTTTTTGTGGATGAAATCCATCGCTTGAATCGCTCGGTGGAGGAAATTCTCTATCCGGCGATGGAGGATTTTGTGATCGACATTATGATTGGGAAAGGACCTTCGGCCAATTCTGTGCGGTTGGATCTGCCTAAATTCACATTAATTGGTGCCACGACGAGAGCGGGCTCACTTTCGGCACCCCTGCGAGATCGGTTTGGCGTCAATTTGCGTTTGGAACTTTACAATACAGAGGAATTGACTCAGATTGTCACCCGCTCGGCGGGGATTTTGGATGTGCCCATCGAAACGGAAGGCGCAATCGAAATTGCGCGCCGTTCCCGCGGTACGCCCCGCATCGCAAACCGTATGCTGCGCCGAGTACGAGATTTTGCACAGGTGACTGCGGGTGGTGTCATCACAAGAGAGGTGGCAGATCGGGCACTGGAGGCCTTGGAAGTGGATCATATGGGACTGGATCATGTGGACCGTCGGATGTTGAAAGCCATCATTGAACAGTATGGCGGAGGTCCGGTAGGGTTGGAAACCTTGGCGGCCACCATCAACGAGGAGACGGTCACGCTGGAAGATGTATATGAACCCTATCTCTTACAGAGTGGTTTTTTGATCCGCACCCCTCGGGGGCGATGCGTTACGCAGAAGGCGTATGACCATCTGGGTTTGGCGTTTTACGGGCAGCAGACGCTGGAATAAGGTTGGAATTGGAGAAAATTCGAGTTCGGTTGTCAAAATGGATAAAATCGCGCAAACGAGCCGGAAAACATTGGGAAAATTTGCATAAAAGTATTGACAACTTGGTAATAAATGCTATATTATTGATGGAGTAATAGAGATGAAAGAGCAGACGACAATTCATCAGGAAGGTTCGGATGCGGAACTGATTACTCGCGCACGGTCAGGTGACCGTACTGCGGAGGAGGTTCTGGTCCTTCGTTTTGGCCGTTTGGTCCGTGCCTGTGCTCGACCGTTGTTTTTGATGGGTGGCGACAGTGAGGACTTGGTCCAGGAAGGAATGATGGGTCTTCTGGCTGCCATTCGGGAATATGACCCCGAGCGCAATGCGGGCTTCCGCACCTATGCGGAGGTCTGTATCCGGAACCGTCTGCTTTCTGCCGTCCGGGCAGCATCTCGTGATAAGCATACTCCGCTCAATAGCTATGTTCCCCTCGATACGGCTCTTTTTGACGACACAGAACACGATGAAAGAGGCTCGGTCGATCAGCGTCAAGGCAATCCTGAAGCGCTCTTTATCCAAAGGGAAGACATGCAGGAGCGCATGAATCGGATTTATAGCCAACTTTCCCCCCTTGAGACCAGAGTCCTTCGTCTCTACCTCAGTGGTATGTCCTATTCTGAGATAGCCTCCAAATGCAACCGTCCATTAAAATCGGTGGACAACGCCGTGCAGCGAATTCGGCAGAAAATCGCCCGGCAAATTGAATCTGGCGACATCAGCGATAGCTGATCGCATATACCATTGCCTACGGGCAGAATTTTCGTCAAAGAGAGGGTAAAAACAATGTTTGAAGACAAGACTCTTGTGTGCAAGGAATGCGGTAACGAGTTCGTGTTCACCGCCGGTGAGCAGGAATTCTACGCTGAGCGTGGCTTCCAGAACGAGCCCCAGCGCTGCAAGGGCTGCCGTGACGCTCGCAAGAACGCCGCTCGCGGTCCCCGTGAGTACTTTACTGCTACCTGCGCCAGCTGCGGTGGCGAGGCTCGTGTGCCTTTCCAGCCCAAGTCTGACCGTCCTGTGTACTGCAGCGAGTGCTTCTCCCGCATGCGTGAGCAGGACTAATTGACTTAGTCTCGAAATAAAAAAGGAACATCCTGCGGGATGTTCCTTTTTTGTTTTCCGTTTGCGTCGGGTTGGCCGGCGTAGGTTTGAATTGTAAATTTCACAAAACTTGCCGGATTTGCTTGAAATCCCGTTTGATTATGGGTATAATAATCCTACTTCAAAGATAGGAGGCTTTTTATGGCTAAGATTACCAAGGATACTATTATCGGCGATATTCTGGACATTGCGCCTGAGACTGCTCCGATTTTTTTGTCTATCGGCATGCATTGCCTGGGCTGCCCCTCTTCTCGTGGTGAAACCGTGGAAGAAGCCTGCATGGTGCACGGCGTGGAGTGCGAAGCTCTGTTGGAAGAGTTGAATCGCCACATCAAAGACTGATTAGCGGAGGAAAGAAGGCGGCGGATTCCGTTGCCTTCTTTTATTTTTTTATGATGAAATTAGAATTGTCGCCACGGCTTGCGGCTGTGGCTGCGTTGGTCCCGGAAGGGGCTCGTTTGGCGGATATCGGAACCGACCACGGCTATTTGCCGGTGTCCCTGCTGTTGGATGGGTCTATTGCCTCGGCGGTTGCGGCAGATATCCGAACAGGTCCTTTGGACCATGCCCGCCGCACGGCGGCGGAGTATTGTCTGACGGAGCGGGTGGAGTTTCGCCTTTGCGATGGACTCGCCGGAATTGGGCCGGAGGAGTGTGACACGATTACGATTGCGGGTATGGGCGGAGAAACCATCGCAGGCATTTTGGCTGCGGCACCATGGACCAAGGAAGGACATCGGCTGATTCTCCAACCACAGAGTACGCAGGATGTGCTTCGTGTTTTCTTGGTAGAGAATGGTTATCGGATATGCCGTGAACAGGTTGTACGAGAAGGGGAGCGGTGGTATCCGGTGCTTGTAGTAAACGGTGGATCAATGGCGCCGCTTTCGCATGGGGAAGCCGTAGCAGGTCGGGCAGACACCTGGATTGTGCAAGATGAGCGGTGCTGCTACCTTCGGTGGCTGCTCCATCGTACCGAACAGCAGTGGCAGGGAGTCCGTCGTTCGGAGCGTCCGGAACAGATGGAAAAAATAATTCGCCTGCAAAAAATAGTTGAGTATTTAGAGGATCAAATATCTCGCTTGCAAGAGTGATTTTTGTTCTTTTGGTGTTATTTTTCTGTAAAAACGGGAAAAGACGGGGAATTGGCTTGCAAAAGAAGAGGCGTTGTGATATATATTTAGATGTCGTGTAATTTTATTTTAGGAGGATGACCCATGTCTGGACATTCTAAGTGGCATAATATTCAGAAAACCAAGGGTGCTGCCGACGCAAAGCGTTCTGCAGCATTTACCAAGATCGCCAAGGAAATGATCGTCGCTGTTAAGCAGGGCGGCAGCGGTGATCCCAAGAACAACTCTCGTTTGGCAACCGTTATTGCGAAGGCAAAGGCTGCCAATATGCCCAACGATAATATCAAGCGTACCATCGACAAGGCTCTGGGTTCCGGAAGCACCGATAGCTACGAAGCTCTGGTCTATGAGGGCTACGGTCCCAGCGGTGTCGCTGTTATCGTGGAGGCTTTGACCGATAACCGCAACCGTACCGCTCCCAATGTGCGCCATTGGTTCGATAAGTTCAACGGCAATCTGGGTGCTACCGGCTGTGTGTCCTGGTCCTTCGACCGCAAAGGTGTCATTGTGATTGACAACGAGGACGAGGAGCTGGACGAGGATACTGTGATGATGGATGCTCTGGAAGTTGGCGCTGATGATATGGCCAACGAAGGCTCCGTGTTCACTGTGTACACCGATCCTGATGTGTTCAATGAGGTCAATACCGCTCTGGAAGCGAAGGGATACACCTTTGTCAGTGCTCAGATCGAGATGGTTCCTCAGAACTACATCAAGCTGACCGATGAGGGCGACATCAAGAATATGACTCGTCTGATTGAGATGCTGGAAGAGGACGACGATGTCCAGAATGTCTGGCATAACTGGGAGCAGGACGAGAACTAAGCTCGTTCCTTCTTACTTGTAATCGGGTAAACGGGAGTGATTCATCAGAATCACTCCCGTTTTGCTGCATTTGGAGATAGCAAAAAGGCACCGCAGTATTGCGGTGCCTTTTTGGTACAAGTAGGCCTATAAGCCGGGTTCTGTTTTGACAGCCATCTATCTCGACCTGATGTTGCCACCAGGCTCTAGCTACCTCCTCGGAAACGGCCGGGCCGACCTGATGTTTCCTCCACGGTATTGCTCCTGAATAGAGTTTACAGGGTTGAGCTGTTCCCAGTCAACCGGTGAGCTCTTACCTCACCTTTCCACACTTACCGGCAAAATGCCGGCGGTATATCTCTGTTGCACTTGTCCTGAAGTCGCCTTCGGCGGGTGTTACCCGTTATCCTTGCCCTATGGAGCCCGGACTTTCCTCACGCGGGGCCGTTGGACCTTTGCGCGCGGCTGTCCAGCCTGCTTGCTCCAATATTGTAACGAATCAAAGACAAAAAGTCAATAAGGCAAAAGGGAATGAGTGGGAAGGATTGAAAAATCAGGAAAAAAAGATTATAATAATTAAATCTGTACAGAGCAGAGTATAGGAGGATGCAAAAATGACGATTCAAGCATATTTGAATTCCATTCATGATAAAAAAGTAGCTGTATTTGGCATTGGAGTCAGTAATATTCCTCTGATCAAGATGCTGCGTCAGCATGATATTCCGGTCACCGCCTGCGATAAGGCGGAGCGGGACGCACTGGGTGAGGCAGCAGAGGAATTGGAGGCATTGGGCGTAGAACTGCATTTGGGTGCGGACTATATGGAGCATCTAGATGCAGATCTGATTTTCCGTTCGCCTGGCATCCGTCCGGATGTGCCGGCCTTTGCGAAGGCAGAAGTCGAGGGAGCTACAATTACTTCGGAAATGGAAGTGTTCTGCGAGGTTTGCCCCTGTAAAATGATTGCAGTGACTGGCAGTGATGGAAAGACCACAACAACGACCATGATTGCCAAGCTGCTGGAAGCTGCCGGCTATACCGTGCATCTGGGTGGAAATATCGGGCATCCGTTGCTGGCGGAAACCTTCGATATGAAGCCGGAGGATGTGGTTGTGCTGGAGCTGTCTTCCTTCCAGCTGATGCGAATGAAGAAGAGTCCGGAGATTGCGGTGGTCACCAATCTTTCGCCCAATCATCTGGATATGCATCACGGCATGGAAGAGTATGTGGCCGCCAAGAAGAATATCTTCCTGCATCAGAAGGCGGGAGATAAAGTGGTGTTGAATCGGGACAATGATTTGACTTATTCTTTTGTGGCGGAAGCCAAAGGGGATGTGACACTGTTCTCTCGCCAGAATGCGCTTTCAGAGGGGGTTATTCTGGAAGATGGTGTAATTTGTGTCAAGAAAAATGGTGAGACCCGAAAGGTGCTTCCGATCGACGGCATTTTGCTGCCCGGCGTTCACAATGTAGAAAATTATATGGCTGCCATTGCAGCGGTCGACGGGTTGGTGGAGGATGAAACCATTCGACGTTTTGCAGCGGAATTTGGTGGAGTGGAGCATCGGATTGAGTTGGTTCGGGAACTGCACGGTGTGCGTTATTACAACGATTCCATCGGCACCAGCCCGACGCGCACCATTGCCGGCCTTCGTTCCTTCCGTCAGAAGGTCATCCTCATCGCCGGCGGATACGACAAGCACATTCCTTATGATGTGTTGGGCCCGGAACTGGTGGCACATGTGAAGGCGATGGTTTTGACCGGAGCCACGGCACCAAAAATTCGAGCAGCGGCAGAGCGGGCAGAGGGCTATCGGCCGGATCTGCTTCCGATTTACGATGTGGATGATTTTGAGGAAGCAGTCAGAAAGGCACAAACACTGGCCGAAGAGGGAGATGTGGTGATTCTGTCTCCTGCCAGTGCGGCCTTTGATAAATTCAAGAACTTTATGGTGCGAGGGACCTTCTACAAGGAGATTGTTCGTTCGTTAAAATAAAAGGAGCGTATATCATTGGAACTGTTTGAAGTGTTGTGCCGGCTGGCGGATGTGCCCGGCCCCTCTGGATTCATCCGCGAGGTGGCGAAGGAAGCAGAAGAACTGCTCCGCCCGCTTGCGGATGAAGTCAGCCGAGATCGGCTGAACAATGTATATGGTATTCGGCGCTGCGGGAAAGCCAATGCCAAATTGGTGCTTTTGGATGCCCATTTAGATGAGATTGGCTTTTGCGTTGATGGACACGAAGATGGCTTCTTGCGTTTTCGTGCCATTGGAGGGGTAGACCCTCGTATGCTGCCGGGACGGGAACTGAAGTTGATGACTCAGCCGGAAGGCTTTGGAGTAGTAGCGGTCAAGCCGCCCCATGTACTCAGCGATGACGAAGCAGAGCAAGCAATCGCATTGGAAGATCTGCGTATTGATGTGGGCCTTACACAGGAAGAGGCGCAGCGGGCCTATCCTATCGGCACGCCTGCGGTGTACCGTCAGAAGTGCAGCCGATTGCAGGGAACCCGAGTTAGCGGAAAAGCGATGGATGATCGTGCTTGTTTCTGTATTTTGCTTCGCACATTGGAACTTCTGAAGGACGAGGATCTCAATGTGGATGTCTGCGTCATGGGCAGCAACATGGAGGAAGTTGGCGGACAGGGTGCAACGGTCGGTGCGTATCGCCTGAATCCGGATTACGCAGTGGCGGTAGATGTCACCTTTGCCACACAGGCGGATGTATCCAAGGATAAGGGCTGCCCGTTGGGCAGTGGACCAGCCATCGGAGTGGGACCTAATATGACTCGTTGGATGACGGAGCGGTTCAAGCAGTGTGCGGCAGAACAGGAGATTCCCTACACGCTGGAAATTATTCCTGGAAATTCGGGAACCAACGGATGGGAAATCCAGACCGCACGGGAAGGTATCGCTACCCAGGTCATCTCTCTGCCGGAACGCTATATGCATACCCCCATGGAAGTGGTGGATCTGCAAGATATGGAGCAGACGGCGCAGTTGCTCTGCGCATTCCTGCGCAGTCTGGAGAAGGAGGGGGCAAAATGCTGAATTTGCTAAAACAGCTGTGCGCTCTCAACGGCGTGTCCAGATGGGAGGATGAAGTTCGTGCGTTCATTGTGGAACAGGTAAAACCCTATGCGGATCACATCCGGGTGGATGCGATGGGCAATCTGATCGTGTTCAAACATGGCAAAGTGGCTTCCGGACATGATTTGCTGCTTTCTGCCCATATGGATGAGGTTGGGTTGATGATTACCCGTATCGAGGAGGATGGCTGCCTGCGCTTTGACAGTGTTGGTGGGATCGACCGCCGGGTGCTGATTGGAAAACAGGTGTTCGTCGGGGAAAAGCGAGTTCCGGCCGTGGTGGGATTCAAACCAATCCACCTGACCACGAGAGAAGAGCGGCGTCATGTGCCCAAGATGGAGGAGCTCTATTTGGACATCGGTGTGGACAGCCGGGAAGCGGCCGAACAGTTGGTGTCCAGAGGCGATGTGGCGGCATTCGCTCCGGAGTGGGTGGAGTTTGGTACCAATCGGTTCAAAGCAAAAGCAATTGACGATCGTGTGGGTTGTGCGGTGCTGATTAAGCTTCTGCAGGAAGAACTGCCTATGGACTGCACCTTTGTATTCAGTGTGCAGGAAGAAGTGGGGACGCGAGGAGCTTTTGGCTATGCATTTTCGGTGAAACCGAAAATTGCAGTTGTGGTCGAAGGAACCACTGCGGCGGATGTGCCCGGTGTGCCGGAGCGGCAGCAGATCTGTTATCCTGGCCGTGGTCCGGTTCTTTCGTTCATGGACAGAGGTACCGTTTACGACCGGGAACTGTTTGAACGGATGCGTGATTTAGCCAATGCCAACAACATTCCCTGGCAGCTCAAACACATGGTGGCAGGCGGGACCGATGCCGGCGCCATTCAGCGCAGCCGGGAAGGTGTGCGTGTGACGGGAATTTCTGCCGCTGTGCGGAATATTCATTCTCCATCCAGCGTGGCCGATCAAAGAGATGTAGAAGATATGCTGAAACTTGCCCGCCTGCTCCTGCAGGCGCTGGCGAAGGAGTATTGATATGGAACTTGTAGAACTGTTGCAGCGCCTGACCGGCGCATTTGGTCCTTCCGGTTGTGAAAAACAGGTTCGGGAGGTGCTTTCGGAGTTGGTGGCTCCTTATGTGGATGAGCTGACGACGGATGCCATGGGGAATCTCATTGCACATAAAAAGGGCAATGGGAAAAAGTTGATGTTTGCCGCGCACATGGATTCCATTGGTCTCATTGTGACCCATGTGGAGGAAAATGGGTTCCTCCGCTTTGGCGCGATCGGAGGACTGCCGTTGGAGGATATTCTGCGGCAGAGTGTAGTGTTTGCCAACGGTGTCCGTGGTGTAGTTGGTGTGTCTGAGGATAAAGAAGGCGGCAAGGATTACAAAATCACGGATCTCTTTGTGGATATAGGTGCTGCAGATCGGGCGGAGGCGCTTACGATGGTGCAGTTGGGCGATATGGCGGTGTATGATGCACCTTGCTATGCGCAGAACGGGCACATCTATTCCAAGTATTTGGATAACCGTGCCGGATGTGCTATTCTGGTGTCTGCTTTGGAGCGAATCCAGAAGCCGGAGAATGATCTTTACTTTGTCTTTACGACGCAGGAAGAATTGGGGCTGAGAGGAGCCAAACCTGCGGCGTTTGGAGTGGATCCGGATGTAGGAATTGCCGTGGATGTGACGGGATCCGATGATGTGCCCGGTGCGACCCATTTCTGTTCTTCGGTGTTGGGAAAGGGACCTGGCGTGAAAGTGATGGACCGTTCGGTGATTTGCCAGCCTCACATGGTGGCATGGATGAACCGTGTAGCCCAGCAGGCAGGAATTCCCGTCCAGCAGGATGTGCTTCGTGGTGGAGGTACCGATGCCGGAGCCATGTTGACCAACCGAACCGGTGTGTATTCTGGGGGGATTTGTATCCCTTGCCGTTATTGCCATGCACCGGTGGCGGTGTGTGATTTGAATGATATCGAGGCTTGTGTCCGCTTGACTGTGGCACTGGCAGAAAGTGAGTTTGTAGAAGAATGAGTTTGCAGTTTTCGGAACAGGTGCTGTCTTTGGCAAAGGAAGCTCAGGCGGCCGTTTACGATCAGTTTGCCCGTATTGACGCAATTGCGGAGGAGAATACCCGCAAGGTTCTGGCTGCGTTCCAGAATCATCGTGTGGCGGAAAGTTATTTTGCCGGCACCACGGGCTACGGTTATGATGATCTGGGTCGGGATGAGTTGGACCAGATCTATGCCGAGATTTTTGGTACGGAGGATGCACTGGTTCGCATTCAGTTTGTAAATGGAACCCATGCGATCACCTGTGCGCTGTTCGGTGCAGTGATGCCTGGGGATACGCTGGTCTATGCAGTGGGAGCACCCTATGATACGCTGCAAAGCGTCATTGGTACGACCGGCAATGCCAGAGGAACACTGCTGGACTACGGTGTGAACTACAAAGAGGTGCCGTTGAAGAATAATGCACCGGATCTGGCAGGAATCGAGGAAACGGTCAAGGATCCTTCGGTCAAGGCTGTGGTCATTCAGCGCTCCAAGGGGTATTCCACCCGTGCTACCCTGACGGTGGCAGAAATTGGTGAGATAGCAAAGCGGGTCAAGGCGGTCAACCCCAACGCTGCTGTGCTGGTAGACAACTGCTACGGCGAATTTGTGGAAACGATGGAGCCTACGCAGGTGGGGGCTGATCTGGTGGTTGGTTCTCTTATCAAAAACCCCGGCGGCGGTATTGCACCGACGGGTGGCTACATTGCCGGCCGGCGCGATTTGGTGCAGGGTGCAGCCCAGCGGCTGACGGTGCCCGGAATCGGCGGAGAGTGTGGCTTCACCTTGGGGAATAATCGTTTGTTGTATCAGGGTCTGTTTTTGGCGCCCCATACTACGGCGCAGGCGGTCAAAACGGCGGTATTTGCGGCAAAGCTGATGGAGTTGATGGGGTATGAAACCCAGCCGAAGAGCGATGAGATTCGTTCTGACATCATTCAGATGATCTCTTTGAACACGCCCGAGGCGGTCTGCAAGTTCTGCAAAGGAATCCAGAGCGGATCTCCGGTGGATTCGTATGTGACGCCTGAACCTTGGGCCATGCCTGGTTATGATGACCAGGTCATCATGGCGGCTGGTGCTTTTATTCAGGGTTCGTCCATTGAATTGTCTGCGGATGCACCCATGCGGGAGCCATATACGGTCTATCTGCAAGGTGGTCTGACCTATGAGTCTGGCAAGACTGGCATTATGCTTGCGGCAGAAGAGCTTTTAAAGTAAATCGAACCGTACCCTCCAACCCCCTTCTTGCATATGATGCAGGAGGGGGTGGACGATTATGAGGCGCAGCAGACCAAGACGAAGAAGGAATGAGAGCCATATTCGGGCGCTTGTGGGTGTTTTGACCGGATTGCTGCTGGGTGCTGCAGCGATTCATTATTGCAATGCTGCGCTTCGCCCCGGCATAATTGCGGCTGCCACCGATCAGATTTCCAACCAAATCGAAGATGAGGTGGGCGGTGTCGTAGAGGAAATGCTGGATTCCGGCGAAATGCAATACAGTGACATTTGTACGGTCTTTTGGGATCAAAACGGGCAGATGTGCGGTATGCAGGCGGATATGGCTCAGCTGAACCGATTGAAAACCGAACTTTCTACCCGAGTGGCAGAGCAGTTTGATGCACATGTGGTTCGCCATAAGCTGCAAGTGCCACTGGGCAGTGTGCTTCCGGTAGTGACGCTCCATGGACAAGGACCGCTGGTGCCGGTAGTGATACTTTCTGCGGGAAATATCTCGGCAGACTTTGATAATGAGTTTGTCAGCACGGGAATCAACCAGACACTTCACCGGGTAGCCCTCCGGGTGGAAACCAAACTGCACTTGCTGCTGCCCGGCGGCGTATATGAATACACCGAAGAGACCAGACTGGTATTGGCGGAGACTGTTCTGATGGGAGATGTGCCGGAAAGCTATTCCTATTTTGAACAGATCGATGATGCAAAGAATGTGTATCGGAACCATCGCTATCAGTCAGAGAAAAAGGATTGAGGGAACCTCCATGGATGAATTGAAACGAATCGAGGAATTGAAGCATAAACTCAACGAGTGGAGCTATCAGTACTATGTGCTGGATCAGCCGACCGCATCCGATTATGAATATGACCACTGTCTGCGTGAGCTGGAGGAGTTGGAAGGAAAGCATCCGGAAACGATCACACCGGATTCTCCAACACAGCGGGTTGGTGGAGAGGCGCTTACCTCGTTTGCAGCGGTTCATCATCCGGTGCCGTTAGAATCACTGCAGGATGTCTTTTCGGATGAGGAAATGCTGGAATTTGTGTCCAAAATGAAAGAGGGGGCGGAGCGATCCTCGTTTTTGGTGGAGCCGAAAGTCGATGGGTTGTCCATAGCACTGGAGTATGTGGATGGTGTCTTTGTGCGGGGCGCCACCCGTGGAGATGGACAGACTGGTGAGGATGTGACGGAAAATCTCCGTACGATTAAGTCAATTCCCATGGTGTTGGAGGGTGCGCCGCATCGGTTGATTGTCCGAGGCGAAGTCTTTATGCCTAAAACAGTGTTTCATGCCATCAATGCAGATCGGGAACAAAACGGAGAAGCGCTGCTAGCCAATCCAAGAAATGGAGCCGCCGGCTCGCTGCGGCAGCAGGACCCAAAGGTGGCGGCGAAGCGTAAGCTGGATGTGCAGATTTTTAACATTCAGATGATGGAGGGAAAGGCACCCTTCGCAACGGATAGTGAGTCGTTGATTTGGCTGGAATCCCTAAAATTTAAAGTGATACCACGAACTGTATGTGCTACCGGTGAAGAAATTCTTGCCTGCATCCACGATATGGGGGAACACCGGGAACGCTATACATTTGACATTGATGGAGCCTGTGTCAAATTGGATCGACTGGAAGAGAGAAGCCACTTTGGCAGCACTGCCAAGTTTCCTAAGTGGGCGGCGGCTTATAAATATCCACCGGAACAGAAGGAAAGTGTCATTCAGGATATTGTTGTTCAAGTGGGGCGCACCGGAGTGTTGACGCCCAAAGCAACCTTCCTTCCGGTGCGTCTGGCCGGAACGACAGTGACCAATGCGACCCTTCATAATCAGGATTTCATTACAGAAAAAGACATTCGCATCGGAGACACCGTGTTGGTGCAGAAAGCGGGGGAAATTATCCCGGAAATTGTTTCAGTCAATTACTCCAAACGGCCGGAAACAGCGGTTCCGTATCACATCCCAGCATACTGTCCGGTTTGCGGAGCAGAAGTGCATCGGGATCCGGATGGTGCTCATATGCGCTGTACTGGAGCGGCTTGTCCGGCACAATTGGTGCGAAATTTGACCCACTTTGCTTCTCGTGATGCCATGGATATTGACGGATTGGGGCCTGCGGTGGTGGAAGCTTTGGTTCGTACGGGGTTGGTACAGAATGCGGCGGATATTTACCGGCTGACTGCGGAACAGGTGCAGACGCTGGACCGAAAAGGGAAAAAATCGGCAGAGAAACTGATTGCCGCCATTGCAGCCTCCAAAGGGAGAGGTATGGCTCGGTTACTGTATGCCTTTGGCATCCGACAGGTGGGACAAAAGGCGGCGCAAGTTTTAGCTCGCCAATTCGGTGATTTGGATCGTCTTCGTGAGGCGACAGTGGAGGAAATGACACAGGTGGATGATGTGGGTGAAATCACTGCAGATTATCTGGTGTCTTGGTTCGGAAATCGACAATCACAGGTTATGATTGAAGAATTGCGCGCATTTGGGGTCGATTTTGCCAGTAAAGAGACTCCGGTAGGCGATAAATTCGCAGGAATGACTTTTGTTATCACTGGTACGCTGGAAACATTTGGACGGAAAGAGGCGGAAGCGGCAGTGGTTGCGCTGGGCGGTAAGGCATCTGGATCGGTTTCGAAAAAAACTTCGTATTTGGTGGCCGGAGAGGCGGCCGGAAGTAAATTGACCAAGGCGCAGAACTTAGGGATTCCGGTACTGACAGAAGCTGAATTTTTGGAAATGCTGAAAAACTGAATACAAAAAGCTGCTGAACCTCTCCTGTGTTGGAGGGTGCAGCAGCTTTTTTGATAGATTTCTGTAAAAGGTTGGATGTACGAAAGAATGCAAATATGGTGATTGGTCACCTGATTTTCGATCCAATGTGCATATCCTTTCGCCATTGAGGAATGTCTCCATCATCGCCCCAATATTCATCCAAGCAGACAATTTTATTGTTCTTTAACTGAATAAAGGAAGTGCAGTGACAGGAAATTTTATGATCTGTACTGCACACATGGGTAGCTACGACGCACATATTTTGTGTTTGGATTCTTTTTTCGATTTCACCGATCCAATTACCCGGATAATCACAATTCGCTTGAATGTACTCATCCACCGTGAAATGCTCGTTGGTGTTATGCCAGTTAATAGATGCATCCAGTTGAAAAAATGTACGCAGTTTAGCTGCATCCTGATTCAGAACTGCGTTTATAAAATCATGAATGTCCATTGCGAATCTTCCTTTCTTCAATGATATACGGAAATAAAAAACCATTATTCCGTATGTAGTTGCCTGTGGCGGCATACTTTTGTATGTGTGATCAGGTGATTGCTTCGATGGCGGTACGAAGACCGTCGCAAATAAGATGCAGTGGAAGGGAAGGCTCATCTGTGTTTGCTTGTTCTGGAAGAAGGGGGACATGTATAAATCCGACCTTGGTGTCAGTGCCAGCATAGTGGTGAAGCAGAGTATACAGTACATCGTTGCAGACAAAAGTGCCTGCACTGTAAGAAACGGCAGACGGGATTTTCTTGGCGGACATAGCGGCGGTCATGGAGCGGACAGGCAGAGTGGTGAAGTATGCGGTTGGACCGGCGGGAAGAATGGGCGAGTCCTTTGGACAGAAGTCACGGTTGTCTGCTATAGATGAGTGGCGGAGATTGATCCCGACAAATTCCGGGGTAATGGAGCGGCGTCCGGCGGCTTGTCCGATGCACAGAATGACCGAAGGGGAGAGCATCTTTGCCTCGTGTAGAACGGTCTGTGCGGCTATACCGTAGATGGTTGGAATTTGCAGTTTTACCAGATCAAAAGATCCGATTTGATCTGGGAGAGCTTGAACTGCCAGCCAAGATGGGTTGATGCTCCGCCCGCCAAAGGGATCGAACCCGGTAATTAGCAATTTTTGTCGTGCTTGAGACATGATCTTTACCTCGAATCTGTAAATAACGTCTATTATACTATATACTGCAAAAGTTGTAAAAATGTTTAAGATTGTGAAAATGATTGAATCTAAAATTGTCTTGTGCTATAATACCATGATGAATGATTATGTGAGGATAGGAGTGGCGTGAGTACATGACAGAGACGGTTTCTGTGGCGTTGCCGGTTTATAACGGAGCGCAGTATCTGGCGCCTCAACTGGACTCTATTTTGACGCAGCTCAAACAGGGTGATGAATTGGTCATTGCCTACCAACCCTCGTCTGATGAGTCCCTTGCACTTTTGAAACATTATCAGGCCAAGGATCCAAGAGTCAAAATCTATCCCAATGAGCGGGCTGGAGTTACGGCGAATTTTGATTTCGCTCTCTCCAAATGCTGTGGAGATTACATATTCATTTCGGACCAAGATGATGTCTGGGTGGAAGGGAAGCGGGACCGCTGCGTTTCTGTATTACAGGAAAGCGGAGCGGATCTGTTGATTCACAATGCGGTGCATACGGATGCAGCGCTGGTACCACAGGCCGAAACCTTTTTTGACATCTATCCCATCGGCCCCGGTCGGTGGCGTAATATCAAAAAGCCCCGTATGAGCGGCTGCTGCATGGCGATGACCCGATCCATGCGGGATCGGGTTCTTCCAATTCCAGAGATGCACGGGTATGATCAGTGGATTGCGGTATTGGCCGAGTGGTCGGGCAAGATTTGTTATCTGGATGAAGTGCTGCTGTATCATCGGCTTCACGGAGAAAATGTAACCACGGGAACCCGTGCCTTGCGTGTGATTCTGCGGTGTCGAGCGAAGCTGTTGGCGGCGCTGACAATGCGGCTCCTTCGGGTCCGAGTCAGGGGGCGATGAGATGGAACATGTCTCGATTCTAGTGGTCTATAATCGAGCTCTGGCTGACTGCGAAGCGGCAGAAGGACTGATCTGTTCACAGAGTCCTGTTCTGGTTTACGAAAATAGTGACCGAGCATTGGGGAATGCGGAATTTTGCCGGAAGCATGGATGGACATGTTTAGGCGGAGACGGCAATGTCGGTCTTTCTCGGGCCTATCAGGCGTGTGTGGATTACCTACAAGAGCGGGAGTTTTCTGGCTTGATTACCGTCTTTGATGATGACACCACTGTGCATGCGGATTATTTTGCTGCGATGCAGCATGCGGCAGCAGAGAATCCGGATTGTTCCGTATTTTTTCCCATTCTATATGCAAACAAAAGGATTGTTTCCCCTCAAATCATTCATGCAAATCAGCATGCCGCTTTTTTTGTGGATGCAGATGCGTGTCTTGCCTATCAGGGGGAGGATTTGTTTGCGTTTAATTCCGGAATGACGATTCGAAGTGAAGTGTTCTGCTGTGTGCAGTACAATAAAGAGCTTTTCTTGGATGGAATCGACTATGATTTTCTGTGTCAGTGTTATCGGCAGGGAATCCGGGTGAAGACGGTTCCGTTTGAAATGGAGCACGGTTTTTCAGGTGCGCAGCATCCTAATGCGGAGCAAGCAGAAAAACGATTTTACAATTATGCGAAAGACCATGCGATTGTCCTCAAAACAAATCCTGCCGGCTATCGTTACTTGGTAGGAAAGCGTGCGCTCCATTTAATGCTAATGTATCATAAAATGTCGTTTTTTCGCATATTCAGGCAATTTCAGCCAAAGAAGATGCGGATGAACATAGATTGAAGGAGGAATTCAATTGAAGGGTATTATTCTGGCCGGTGGTTCCGGTACTCGTTTGTATCCCCTGACCATGGTGACGTCTAAGCAGCTGTTGCCTGTGTACGACAAACCCATGGTGTATTATCCTCTGTCCACCCTGATGCTGGCGGGCATTAAGGATATCCTGATCATTTCGACACCGACGGATCTGCCGAACTTTGAGCGTCTGCTGGGTGACGGAAGCCAGTATGGCATTCACCTGAGCTATAAGGTGCAGCCTTCTCCGGATGGACTGGCTCAGGCATTTCTGCTTGGCGAGGAATTTATCGGAGATGATTCTTGTGCCATGGTTCTGGGTGACAACATCTTCTACGGCAATGGATTCACTCATCTGCTGAAGGAAGCTGTGAAGGATGCAGAAAACGGAAAGGCCTCTATTTTTGGTTATTATGTCAACGATCCAGAGCGCTTTGGCATCGTTGAGTTTGACGAAAACGGCAAGGCAATCTCTGTGGAGGAGAAGCCTCAGCATCCCAAGAGCAACTATTGCATCACTGGTCTGTATTTCTATGACAAGCGTGTGGTGGAGTATGCCAAGCGAGTCAAGCCTTCCGCTCGTGGCGAGTTGGAGATCACAGACCTGAACCGGATGTATCTGGAAGATGGCACTTTGAATGTCCAGTTGATGGGTCGAGGCTATGCATGGCTGGATACAGGTACGATGGACTCTCTGGTTGAAGCAGCTGATTTTGTCCGCACGATTCAGAATCGTCAGGGTGTTGAAATCTCTGCTCCGGAAGAAATTGCATTTATTAACGGTTGGATCAACAAGGAAACTTTGATGCAGTCCGCTGAACGCTACGGCAAATCTCCCTATGGCGAGCATCTGAAAAAGGTTGCCGCAGGAAAGGTACGGTATTGATTATGGGTAAAACGATTATTGTTACTGGCGGCGCTGGTTTTATCGGCGCAAACTTTGTCTATCTGGAGCTGGCAGAGCATCCCGAGGATCGGATTGTCTGTGTGGACAAGCTGACCTATGCCGGCAACCTGGCCACCTTGGATGAGGCAATGAAGAATCCCAACTTCCGCTTTGTGAAGGCAGACATCTGCGATCGGGAAGCAATCGATCAGCTGTTTGCTGAGGAGCATCCCGACATCATTGTCAACTTTGCAGCAGAGTCCCATGTGGACCGCTCCATCGAGGATCCCGGCATCTTCCTGCAGACCAATATCATTGGTACGCAGGTTCTGATGGATGCCTGCCGCAAGTATGGCATCGAGCGGTATCATCAGGTTTCCACTGATGAGGTATATGGCGACCTGCCGCTGGATCGTCCGGACTTGTTCTTCACGGAGCAGACTCCGCTCCACACCTCCAGCCCTTATTCCTCTTCTAAGGCAGCTGCCGACCTGCTGGTCAACGCATACAACCGTACTTACGGTCTGCCGACCACCATTTCCCGCTGCTCTAACAACTATGGCCCCTACCAGTTCCCTGAAAAGCTGATTCCTCTGATGATTGCAAATGCTTTGGCGGACAAGCCTCTGCCTGTCTATGGCGAGGGTCTGAATGTTCGTGACTGGCTGTATGTTGAGGACCACTGCAAGGCAATCGACCTGATTATCCGCAAGGGCCGCGTGGGCGAGGCGTATAACATCGGCTGACATAATGAGATGAAGAATATTGACATCGTCAAGATCATCTGCGAAGCTCTGAATAAGCCTGAAAGCCTGATTACGCATGTTACGGATCGTAAGGGTCACGATATGCGTTATGCCATTGATCCTACTTTCATTCACAACGAGTTGGGCTGGCTACCTGAGACGATGTTCAAGGATGGCATTAAGAAGACCATTGAGTGGTATCTGGATAACAAGGAGTGGTGGGAAAACATCATTTCCGGTGAATACCAGAATTATTTCCAGAAGATGTATGGTGAGCGCCTGTCTGGTGCTGAGGAGAAGGCATGAAGATTTTTGTAACCGGCGTGGCAGGTCAGTTGGGTCACGATGTGATGAATGAATTGGCCAAGCGTGGTCACGAGGGAGTCGGCAGCGATCTGGCTCCTGAGTACAGCGGTGTTGCAGATGGCAGCGCAGTTGTTTCCATGCCCTATGTTTCTCTGGACATCACGGATGCAGCAGCGGTGGAACGGGTGCTCATGGAAGTGAAGCCTGATGCTGTTGTACATTGCGCTGCATGGACTGCTGTGGATATGGCAGAAGATGATGACAAGGTGGAAAAGGTTCGCGCCATCAATGCCGGTGGTACTAAGAACATTGCGAATGTCTGCAAGAAGCTGGATTGCAAGATGGTCTATATCAGCACAGACTATGTGTTTGATGGTCAGGGAACGGAGCCTTGGCTTCCGGACTGCAAGGACTATAAGCCTCTGAATGTCTATGGTCAGACGAAGCTGGAAGGCGAGTTAGCGGTTTCCAACACATTGGACAAGTATTTTATTGTCCGTATCGCATGGGTGTTCGGCTTGAATGGCAAGAATTTCATTAAGACGATGCTGAATGTGGGCAAGGCTCACGATACGGTTCGAGTGGTCAATGATCAGATCGGCACGCCCACCTATACTTTGGATTTGGCACGACTGCTGGTGGATATGACGGAGTCGGAGCAGTATGGCTACTATCATGCGACCAACGAGGGCGGCTACATCTCGTGGTATGATTTTACTTGCGAAATCTTCCGTCAGGCGGGTTATTCCACGAATGTGGTTCCGGTTACGACGGAGGAATACGGGCTGTCTAAGGCAGCTCGGCCCTTTAACAGCCGTCTGGAAAAGAGTAAGTTGAAGGAAAATGGCTTTGAGCCGCTGCCTGCGTGGCAGGATGCCCTGAGCCGTTATCTGATGGAGATCGGAGTGAATCAGTAATGGCACAGATTAAAGTGACAAAGGCCCCGATTGAGGGACTCTATGTGATTGAGCCTGCGGTCCATGGTGACAGTCGTGGCTATTTCATGGAAACATACAACCAGAACGATATGCACGAG
>JARIAU010000027.1 GCA_029257695.1 Oscillospiraceae bacterium | reverse complement strand
ATGCGAGCGAGTAGAGCGCCCCCGTCCCCGTGCCATGCGAGCAAGCGGAGCACCCTGCCCTCGTGCCAAGCGAGCGAGTAGAGCGCCCTGCCCTGTGCCATGCGAGCAAGCGGAGTGCCCGTCCTTGTGCCAAGCGAGCAAGCAGAGCGCCCCGTCCCCGTGCCAAGCAAGCAGAGCGCCCCTGCCACCGTGCCATGCGAGCGAGCGGAGCGCCCTGTCCCTGTGCCATGCGAGCGAGTGGAGTGAAAATCCCTCGGGGCACAGCGGGTTTCCAAGGCTGTTGTGGAAAACCAGTGGCTTTATCCGGTGAGGTCGTTCGTGAAACACAGGCAGAGAGAGAAAACGGAGTGTTTTCCAAGGGCTTTGTGGAGAAACGGGGGAGGGAACCACCGCTCTTTCACTGCATTCAGGAGGATGGGAGCGTTCAGGAGGATGAGGGCACTTTGGGAAAAGGTGCGTGTGGGCGGATGGGGATGTGCCGCCCATTGCTTATGAAATCTTGGACGGCACGGAAGTGCGGGGGTTCCTTCAATATCACGATACCATCGAAACGACAGACGGCACCCCAAATACGGATACGAGGCGAATACGCAGTATGTTGTGAAAGCAATATAACGAAACACCGCAGAACCCTCAAAGGGTCCTGCGGTGTGTTTGTGTGCTTCGGGGGACGATGGCTCCGCCGGAACCGGAAAGGGTCAAGTTTGGGTCACATAGCCTTCACTGTCCAAGGTGACCCCGTTGGAGCAAAGGTTCTGCACAAAGCGGTAAAATGCCGTTCGGTCGGGCACGGAAGTGACCTTGCCGTGTTCGGTCCAAGCCGGTGTGAGCCGATAATCCGCCCAGACCCTGCCGGTTTCATCCCGATGCAGCTCCATGTTCAGCAGGGTGGTATACTTGCCGAAGCGGGAGAACCAGAAGTTGCCGAGGGAATAAAAAATGGGCTTGCCGTTGTGGAAGTCGATGCCTTGCAGCTGATGGGGGTGATCCCCCACCACCACATCGGCGCCGGCTTCGATCAGCTGCCTGCCGGTGGAGCGCTGGTAAGGCTCCGGCTGATCGGTGCCCTCCATGCCCCAGTGCATATAGACCACCACGAAGTCGGCCTGCGCTCGGGCCTCCTTTACCCGCTGCAACAGCAGGGCATTGCTTTCGGCGGTGCGGAACACCCCGCTCTGGGTGTCCGTGGCCCCACGCGTCTGGCCGGACCACTCCACCCGACACCCGGCCACAAAGGCCACGGTGCAGCCGTCCAGACGGGCAAAGTAGGTGGCGGAGGCCTCGTCAAGGGTCTCGCCGGCACCCACGCCCTGAATGGTGGAGTTTTTGAAGGTGTTGAGGGTGTCGGTGAGCCCTTCCTCGCCGTAGTCAAAGACATGGTTGTTGGCGAGAATGGCAAGATCGACCCCCATGTCCTCCAGAATATGCACCCGTTCCGGATCGCCCCGGAAGTTGAAGTTCTTCTCTACCTTGGTGCCACGGGTGGTGAAGGCAAATTCGCTGTTCAGGCACATCAGGTCGGCACTCCGCATGGCATCCAGAATCTCCGGGCTGAAGCAGCCCTCCAGACCGTGACGCTGATAGGCCTTCACCGGCTCGGAGCCGTCGGCAAGGCTCACATCCCCCGCAAAGGTCAGGGTGTAGTGATAGGGTGTGAGAAGGGCCGGACGGGTGAGGACGGCCTCTGGTGCCGGACGGACTGGACGGGAGCCGAGTCGGGCCGGGGTCAGGAACTCCGCAGCCCCGCAGCCGGAAAGCATCAGGCAGCAGAGCAGCAGCGACAGAAGTCGTTTCATTACGCACCTCCATAAAATGTGAAATCGCAAGAGAATTATAATATACAAACCTTGTAAAAGCTACCGCCTTGTGATAGAATGAAAAAAAGAAGAAGGGAACGGCATGAAAACACCGCTTCAATTACCGGAAACATATCGGGAAGCCTTCCGACTTGATTTGCAATCGGACAAAAAACTGGCTCTGCTGGTGAATGGTCTGGCTTTGGCCATTGCCGTGCCGGTGATGATTTTGGGATTCTTTTTGCAGCCCATCGACCGTTTTTGGGACAAGGGAATCCTTGGTATGCTTGGTTTTTTGCTGGGAATGGTGGTTTATACGGCACTCCATGAGCTGGTACACGGCATTTTTATGCGGTGGTTCAGCGGGGTGCGGCCCCGTTACGGGGTGACCGCCCTCTATGCCTATGCGGGAAGCGATGCCTACTTCGACCGCACCCATTACATAATCATTGCACTGGCTCCGGTGGTGATTTGGGGTGTGGTGCTGGGTGTGCTGTGTCTGGGGACCGAGGGCTACTGGTTCTGGCTCTGCTATCTCCTTGAGATGCTCAATTTCAGCGGTGCGGCCGGAGACCTTTATGTGACTTGGCGGTTGTCCCGAGGTTCGCCGGATCTTCTGGTGCAGGATACCGGTGTGGCGATGACGGTGTACGAGCCGAGGTGAAACAAGGGCGCAGCGGTTGCAACACCCAACCATTTCGTTTGTGAGGGGGTGGATGCAGGGAAAAGACGATGCGGGCATGGACCATCAGACAAAAGGAGGAGGCGTTTGTATGAATCTTCGGAAGAATACGCTTTGGCGCATTCCGGTCTATTATCTGGCGGCGTCTACGGTCAATTTTTATGTGCTGATGTCGCTGTACTCCGGACTTTGTATCAAACCTACGGTAGGGGCGGACGGAGTGGCGACGGTGGAAACGAATGAGGTGCTTATGACCTTCCTCGGTCTTGCGGTGCTGGCGGCGGTCCTTTGTTTGGGCGGCCTTTGGCTGTGCCGAACGATGACAAAAATGGAAGTTGCTGTGTCTGCCGGAGCGCTGACGGTGGTCTATTTGCTGTGGGCGGGCAGTGAACTGCTGTTCCCCGGCTGGGATGCCGCCCTTGGGTTTGCGACTTCTTTTATGAGCCTGAATGCAGAGGTGGGCGGCTTGGTGATGCGGGTGATTGGCTCGCCGGTGGCGGCGTCCCTCATCGGCTGCTTTACCCCGATGCTGTTTGTGTGCTTCGGCAGGAACCATCTGCCGGAATCGGAAACAAAGGCGTGACGGAACGGAACGAGGTGCTTTGATGCGAACGAGGGCAAAGAGTCTGGCCCTGCTCTTGGTGCTGCTGCTGGCGCTGTCGGGCTGCAAAGGCTCGGATGTGCCGGAAAAGGTGCAGGTGGAGGAACACGCATACACCCTTTTTGACGGGGCGGAGGTGTCTGTGTGGCGGTATGCAGAGGACCGAATCCCCGCCGAAGAAAATGGCTCGGAAGAGGAAACTGCCTTGCACGTTGCGTTGGACAGCAAGCGGATCTATCAGCTGGAGGACGGCACGGAGCTGCTGGCCACCCGATTCCTCGGGCCGGAGCCGGCGGAGGAGGTGTCCTTGGAGGTGCTGGAGCCGGAGGTGCGGGCGTGTATCCTTGGCTTTGCACAGGCACAGCGGCCGCTTTATGACTTGGAGGCCTACTTGGAACAGGCCTATGCGGAGCAGCGCAGAGCCCCCAAGGAGTTCCGCGGTTATCTGCTGACCCAAGAGAGCCACATCACTGCCGTGGACGATACCACGGTGACGGTGACCGTGGCAGTCACCCTGCCCTTAGGAAACGGAGAATATCACACGGACTCGTCGGTGTACTCCTTTGCTCGGAACACCGGAACCCTTGTGGAAGAACCATAAGAAACCACCGGCGTGCATGGCACGCCGGTGGTTTTATTCTGTGCAAAGGGACAGATACCGCTCCACCCGCCGGAGCAGGTCGTCCAGACTGAAATAACCGCTCTCCCGCAGGGCGAGTCTGCCCTCCACATAGACCAAAAGGGTGGGGACCGTAAAGACCCCCAGCCGGCCGCAGAGAACAGGGAAATCCTCGATGGGGACGGCATAGGCCTGGAACCCGGATTTTTGTTGGCTCCAAGCGAGGATGCGCTGCTGAATGGCCGTGCAGGGGGCGCAGTGGGGAGAGGTGAACTGGAGCAGCACCACGGGCTGGGCTTGGAGCAGCTGTTCCAGCGGGGGTTCCATGGGCAGAGGGGGCAGTTCCATGAAGGAGGCTCCTTTCGAAGTGAAAAAACGGTGCAGTCCTCTGGGAGGACTGCACCGAAGGTGGGACAAACGGGAAACTTAGCAGAGCTTTGCACCGGCGGGAATGGCATCGTTCAGCATGACCAGATGCAGCTTTTCCTCCCCGTGCTCGGTGTGGACGGCGGAGAGCAGCATACCGCAGCTGTCCTTGCCCATCATCTTGCGGGGAGGCAGGTTGACGATGGCGGCCAGCGTCTTGCCGATCAGCTCCTCGGGCTTGTAGTACTGGGCGATGCCGGACAGGATCTGGCGATCCTCGCCGGTGCCGTCGTCCAGCGTGAAGCACAGCAGCTTTGCGGACTTCTTCACGGGCACGCAGTTTTTCACCTTCACCACACGGAAGTCGGACTTGCAGAAGGTGTCAAAGTCCACACGCTCTTCCACAAAGGGCTCCACCTCGATGGGAGGCAGGGCGGCCTTGCGGGCGGCCTCCGCAGCGGCTTCCAGCTCCGTCAGAGCCTGCTCCACATCCACACGGGGGAACAGGTTTTCGCCCTTGGTGGGGGCGGCGGTGGCGGACAGACTGCCCCAGACGGCGGCGCTGTCCCAAGTGCGGCAGGCGGCGCAGGCGCCGATCTGGTCGAACAGCTTGTCCATGCTCTCGGGCATGAAGGGGGTCAGCAGCACGCCGCAGATGCGGGTGGTTTCCAGCAGGTTGTACATGACGGTGGCCAGACGGGCGCCGTTGGCCTCCATATCCCGGGCCAGCGCCCAAGGAGCGGTTTCGTCGATGTACTTGTTGGCACGGGCGATGACCTTAAAGACCTCGGCCAGCGCATCCTGGAAGGCATAGCGCTCCATGTGACCCTCATACTTCTCCCGGAGGGAAGCGGCCTGCTGCAGCAGCTCGGTGTCCAGCGCATCGGACTGACGGTCGGCGGGCAGCTTGCCGTCGAAGTACTTGCCCACCATGGCGGTGGTGCGGCTGACCAGGTTGCCCAGGTCATTGGCCAGATCCACATTGATGGTGCTGATCAGGCTCTCGTTGGAGAAGTTGCCGTCGCTGCCGAAGGGGAAGGTGCGCAGCAGGAAGAAGCGCAGGGCATCGGTGCCGAACTTTTCCGCCAGAATGTAGGGGTCCACCACATTGCCCTTGCTCTTGGACATCTTGCCGCCGTCCAGCAGCAGCCAGCCGTGGCCGTAGACCTTCTTGGGCAGGGGCATCTCCATGCTCATCAGCATGGCGGGCCAGATGATGGAGTGGAACCGGACGATCTCCTTGCCCACAAAGTGGACATCGGCGGGCCAGAACTTGTCATAGTCGCTGTACTTGTCGTTCAGCAGGCCCAGAGCGGTGGTGTAGTTGAAGAGGGCATCCACCCAGACATAGACCACATGGCCGGGATCAAAGTCCACCGGCACGCCCCAGGTGAAGCTGGTGCGGGACACGCACAGGTCCTCCAGACCGGGCTTGATGAAGTTGTTCACCATCTCGTTGACTCGGCTGCGGGGCTCCAGGAAGTCGGTGTTTTCCAGCAGATCCTGCACGGGCTTGGCGTACTTGCTTAGACGGAAGAAGTAGGCCTCTTCCTCGGCGTCCTGGCACTCCCGGCCGCAGTCGGGGCACTTGCCGTCCACCAGCTGGCTCTCGGTCCAGAAGGACTCGCAGGGCTTGCAGTACTTGCCCACATACTTGCCCTTGTAGATGTCGCCCTTGTCATACATCTTCTTGAAGATCTTCTGGACGGCGGCCACATGGTAATCGTCGGTGGTGCGGATAAAACGGTCGTTGGAAATGTTCATCAGCTTCCACAGATCCAGAATGCCCTTGGGGCCGGCGACGATGTTGTCCACAAACTGCTGGGGGGTGATGCCGGCATCCTTGGCCTTGTCTTCGATTTTCTGGCCATGCTCGTCGGTGCCGGTGAGGAACATCACATCATAACCCTGCATTCGCTTATAGCGAGCCATGGCATCGGCGGCAACGGTGCAGTAGGTGTGGCCGATGTGGAGCTTGTCCGAGGGATAATAGATCGGGGTGGTGATATAAAACTTCTTTTCTTCTGCCATATGAGGCATCCTCCTTTGTCCCTTGCCCGAATGGAAGGCGAGGGGTAATGTCTCCCCATTATATGCCTATTTTCGCCGCTTGGCAAGGAAGAAAGGCGGAGCGGGAGCGACAGGTGGTTTGGCTTTCGTCGATTTGACGGGGAGCGGGTAAAAACAACGGATTATGTCATCGGGAAAAAGCGGGAAAACGAGGAAAAAGTTGCGGTGGATAACTGTGCATAACCCTGTGCAAACTGTGCAAAAGCTTGAAAACAGCGGATTTTACCCCGGAAGAACCGGCGGGAGAAAGTAACAAATTGCGACAAATTTCGTTGTCAAAAACAAACAGAGGCCCATGGGGCGGTGACCCGGAGGGGAGAAAATGGAGGAAATGGGGCGAAATCGGGCGAGAAGTTGACAGTATGGGGCTGAAAGCGGTAAAATGGAAGAGTTCGAGAGAAACAAAATCGCAAAAATCCGACGGAGGTAGTTATGCTGAAACGATTTTTGAGTTATTACAGACCCCACCGGACGCTGGTGCTGCTGGACCTGCTGGCCGCCTTCGGCGCCAGCACCATTGCGGTGCTGTATCCCATGGTGACCCGCTATATGCTGTCCCACCTGAAGGAGAGCAACTGGCGGATGGTGGTGGCGGTGGGTGCCGTGCTGCTGGGGGTGTATCTGCTGCGGATGGGGATGAACTTCTTCATGCAGTATCAGGGCCATGTGATGGGTGTGCGGATGCAGGCCCAGATGCGCAGCGAGCTGTTCCACCATTTGCAGAAGCTGCCCTTCCGCTTTTTTGATGAGAATGAGACCGGCGCCATCATGACCCGCATGACCAGCGACCTGTTCGATGTGAGTGAGCTGGCCCACCACGGTCCGGAAAATACCATTGTCTGCGGCATTTCGGTGATTTTGTCCTTCGTTTATCTGGCCACCATCCACCTGCCGCTGGCCCTCATCACCTTCCTCTGCGTGCCGCTGCTGGTGGTGGTGGGACTGGTGACCTGTGGAAAGATGCGGGCGGCCTTCCGCCGGGGACGGGAAGCCAATGCCCGGATCAGTGCCGACCTGCAGAGCAGCGTGTCCGGCATCCGCATCACCAAGGCCTTCACCAATGCGGCCAAGGAAGAGGAAATCTTTGAACAGGGCAATGTGGAATTTCAGGAGGCCCGCCGGGAAGGCTACAAGGCCATGGCCCAGTTCCACTCCACCACCACCTTCCTGATGGATCTGTTCAATGTGGTGATCCTGATGGCCGGCGGCCTGTTTTTGGCGCAGGGCTCCCTGACGCTGGCGGACTACTCCGCCTTCTTGGTGTCCACCGGTCTGTTCCTCACCCCCATCAAGACCATGGTGACCTCCATGGAGCAGTTTCAGGAGGGTGCCGCCGGATTTGAGCGGTTCATTGCCATTATGGATCTGCCGGAGGAGCAGGATGATCCCGGGGCTCGGCCGGTGGAGCGGATGGAGGGCCACATTCAGCTGAAGGATGTGAGTTACAGCTACGATGCCGACCAGGAAGTGCTGTCCCACATTGATCTGGACATCCCCAAGGGCAAAACCTTTGCCTTGGTGGGGCCCAGCGGCGGCGGAAAGACCACCATCTGCCACCTGCTGCCCCGGTTCTATGACATTCCCTCCGGTGAGATCCTGTTTGACGGGGTCCCCATCGAGCAGATCACCCGAGACAGCCTGCGGAAGAACATCGGCATTGTGCAGCAGGACATCTTCCTGTTCAACGCCAGCATTCGGGACAACATCCGCTACGGACGGCTGGATGCCACCGAGGAGGAGATCATCGAGGCCGCCAAGCGGGCCAACATCCACGATTACATCCTGTCCATGGAGGACGGTTACGACACGGTGGTGGGTGAGCGAGGGGTCCGGCTTAGCGGCGGACAGAAGCAGCGCATCTGCATCGCCCGAGTCTTTTTGAAAAATCCGCCCATCCTGATTTTGGACGAGGCCACCTCTGCACTGGACAACACCACGGAAATCCTCATTCAGAAGGCTCTGGATGAGCTGTGCGTGGGCCGCACCACGCTGGTGGTGGCCCATCGGCTTAGCACCATCAAGCGGGCCGACCAGATTGCCGTCATTTCCGGCGGTGCCATTGTGGAGCAGGGCAACCATGAGGAGCTGCTGGCGAAGGATGGGGCCTATGCCCAGCTGTATCGGCTCCAGTTCCGAGATCCGGAGGACGACGGAGCAAATCCGGAGCGGACCGCCCCCAAAGCATGAACAAACCTCCCTCTGACACGGAGCTTCGTGTCGGAGGGAGGTGTTTGATTAGGCGAGGAAAATGGTGGCGATGCTTCCGGCCAGTGCGCCCAGCACCAGGACCCAGATACCCACGGCCTTTGGCAGGGTCAGCAGCACCTCACGGGTGGTGAAGGGCAGGGTGGGAGGCGTGTGGCGGTAGGTGTGGTAGTACTGCTTGAACAAGACCACGGCCAGGACCACACTGGCCAGGACGGCCATGCCCACCAGACTGACCAGCAGATTGACCTGCGGGTGGTCGTTGGCATAAGAGGCCAGCTCTCCGACCAGCAGAGAGAAGAGGTTGATGCCGGCGTGGAGCAGCATGGTGTGATGGATCTTGCCGGTTTTCAGAGCGATGCCGGCAAAAATCAGACCCAGCAGGGTGGCATAGAAGAACTGATACAGGTTCATATGGAACAGGCCGAAGGCCACGCCGCTGATCCAGATGGCGGCACGGTCGCCCATGGGACGCAGCCGATCCAGCAGCAGCTTGCGGAAGATCAGCTCCTCAAAAATGGGAGCGGACACACCGGCGATGAGGAAATTCAGCCAGAAGGGCAGGGCGTTGATCTGGGACTCCATGGGGTTGGTGGTGGCCAGACCGGCGGCCTCCATCAGGAACATCAGACCCAGCGTGACATAGTTTGCGAGGTAAGACATACCGAAGCAGAACACCATGGCCCGGCCGAAGGCCCGTCGGCTTAGGGGAAGGCCGGGGCTTTCTCCCTTGGGCAGGGGGTGAATCAAAAGGAGCAGCAGCAGCGGGGACAGACCGTAGATGCAGAAGTAGCTGACCAGATAGGTGAGGGTCTGATGTCCGGCGATGCCGGGGATGCGGACGACCAAGGTGGGAACCAGCTGGGCCGCCAGAAAGAACAGCAGCAAGCCCCAGCCCACGCGGCCCAAGTCCCGACGCAGGCGCTCATGAGATGTGATTTCGTGCAAAGGAATCCCTCCTTTTCTTTAATATGGGTTTACTTTACCCGAAAATGGTCGAAAAAGCAAGAATGGCAAGGAAAAAGAGAAGAAGAGGGCGAATGCTTGAGTTTACCGCTGCCTCTATGATATAATGTTTGCCGTGTGTGAATGTGTCATCTGCGGTTTCTTTCCCATGAGCCCATACCGGGTTTCCAACCGCAGGGCAAGAGAAAAGGGAGGAACTATGAATCAACATTATGATGTGGCGATCATCGGCAGCGGTGAGGCAGGTATTTTTGCCGGCTATGAGCTGAAACAGCTGCGCCCGGAGCTGAAGGTGCTGGTGCTGGATCAGGGTGCGGACATCTATTCCCGCCACTGCCCCATTGTGGCAGGCAAGGTGGATCACTGCGTCAACTGCCCCGTGTGCGACACCATGTGCGGGTTCGGCGGCGCCGGTGCGTTTTCCGACGGTAAATTCAACTTTACCACTGCCTTTGGCGGCTGGCTGACCGATTATATGGATGCCCGTGAGGTGATGGAGCTGATCCGCTATGTGGACAGCGTCAATGTGAAGTTCGGTGCCACCACCCAGTGCTACTCCACCCAGACCCCGGAGGCCCAGGCACTGGAGAAAAAAGCACTGGAGCATGATCTGCACCTGCTGCAGGCGGAGTGCAAGCATCTGGGTACGGAGAACAACCTCCGCATCCTGACCAATATTTATGAACATCTCAAGGAGTCGGTGGAATATCGCTTCCGCACCGGCGTGGAGCATATCGACCCGGCTGGGGAGGGCTACACCCTGACCCTGGCCAACGGCGAAACCGTCGATTGCACCTATTTGGTGGCGGCACCGGGCCGCAGCGGTGCGGAGTGGTTCTCCGGTGAGTGCAAGCGGCTGGGCATCCACCTCATCAACAACCAAGTGGACATCGGCGTCCGAGTGGAGCTGCCGGCCAAGGTCTTTGAGCACATCACCGATGTGGTCTATGAGTCCAAGCTGGTCTACCGCACCAAGCAGTACGGCGACAGCGTCCGCACCTTCTGCATGAACCCCTACGGCCATGTGGTGGCGGAAAATGTGGAGGGCATCAACACCGTCAACGGACACAGCTACTCCGCCGCCGAGCTGCGCAGCGAAAATACCAACTTTGCGCTGCTGGTGAGCAACAAGTTCACCGAGCCCTTTACCGAGCCTTATCGCTACGGCAAGCACATCGCCTCGTTGAGCAATATGCTGGCCGGCGGCGTGCTGGTGCAGCGGTTCGGCGATCTGGTGAAGGGAGTGCGCACCAATGCCCACCGTCTGGGGCAGTCCTACACCCGCCCCACCCTGAAGGCGGCCGTTCCCGGCGACCTGTCGTTGGCGCTGCCCAAGCGTCAGCTGGACGACATCATTGAAATGATCTACGCACTGGACAAGATCGCCCCCGGCACGGCCAACTATGACACCCTGCTCTACGGTGCGGAGGTGAAGTTCTATTCCGGCCGTGTGGATCTGACCTCCGAGCTGGAAACCCCCATGCCCAACTTCTTCGCCATCGGTGACGGCGCCGGAACCACCCGTGGTCTGGCACAGGCCGGTGCCTCCGGCATCAAGGTGGCCCGGGTCATTGCCCAGCGCATGGAAGCCAAGTAAACAAGCCCAAGACAGCGGCAGAGCTGCGGTCGCCCCGTTCCTCTTCGGAGGAATGGGGCGATTTTTTGCGCCGGGGCAGGTATAGAAAGAGGGGGAGCGGGCCATACTGGCGGAAATGATGCAAGGAGGAACGGGCATGAAGATTCCTTTTCACCCGCCGAAGCCGGAGCCGGAACCGCCGGCCACCGGAGCGGGACTGGAACGGCGGTTTGCCAAAGCGGCGGATTTTATGACCACCTCACTCACGCTGCCCGGAGGGCGGAAGGCAACGCTCTGCTTTTTGTTGGGCATGGTGCGGACGGAGCGGCTGAACGACTATGTGGTGCGGCCGCTGGTGACCATGGACCCCAAAACCGACCCGGAGGAGTGGATCACGGCGGGCGGTGTGTGGACGCAGGTGCTGCCGCCCCCGAAGGACCTGGAAACGGCCTGCACGGCACTGTGCGAGGGATGCGTGGCGCTGGAAGTGGGAAACACCCTGCGGCTCATTCCGGTGCCCACCGAGGACAAGCGCTCCATACAGGCACCGGAGGATGAACCGGATCAGAAGGGGGCAAAGGACTCCTTTGTGGAGTCCATCCGCAACAACACCTCTCTGGTGCGGCGGCGGATGCACACTTGGCGGCTTTGCATCCGCAGTGTGACGGTGGGACGGGAGTCCAAAACCAAGGTGGATGTGGTCTGGATGGAAGGGATCACGGACCCGAAGCTGGTCAAGGGGACCCTCGCCCGGGTGCGGGCCATGGATGTGGATGCGCTGCTGAACACGCAGCCGTTGACCGATGCCCTCACGGACAGCTGCCGGACCCCGTTCCCGCTGTGCCAGATGACCCAGCGGCCGGACCGGTTCTGTCTGGGGCTGATGGACGGTCGGGTGGGGGTGTTCTGTGACGGCATTGCCCAAGGGTGGCTGGTGCCGGGAAACATCACCCCCTGCTTCCGAACACCGCAGGACCGCAGCAATCAGTGGATGATGGTCTGGGTGCTGATGGCGGTGCGCTTTCTCTGCGTAGGCATCAGTCTGCTGCTGCCGGCAGGGTATATTGCCGTGGCCTCCTTCCACTTTGGCATGATGCCGGCGGCTATGGCGGAAACCATTGCCGCCGCTCGGCAGAGCGTGCCCATTCCGCCGCCGCTGGAGGTGGTGGGATTGCTGCTGTCCTTTGAGATGCTGCAGGAGGCCGGCGTGAAGCTGCCCCAGCTCAACGGCCAGAGCGTGGGCATCATCGGATCGGTGGTCATTGGACAGGCGGCGGTGCAGGCCCGGCTGCTGTCGCCGGTGGTGGTCGTGGTGGTGGCGGCGGCCGGAATTGCCAGCTACACTCTGCCGGATCAGGACCTGGCCAATGCGCTGCGGGCCATGCGGTTGGTGCTGGCGGTACTGGCCGGAGCCTTTGGTATGGTGGGGATCGTGCTGGGCATCGGCTGGCTGTTCTGTCACCTGGCTGAATTGACCCCGCTGGGGGTGCCGTGGCTGGCGCCGTTCGCTCCGGATGTGCCAAAAGCACCCCGGGATGTGACCCGAGCTCCGGCGGCGTGGTCAAAGGTGCGGGATCTGTCCCTGAATCCCTTGAATCGGAGGAATCAGAAATGAAAAAACTGCTTTGGCTGATTTTGCTGCTGGCGTTTTCGTTTACGGCCTGTTCGGCCCTGCCGCAGCAGCTGGATGCCCGGGATGAGGCGGTGATTCGGCTGGTCACGCTGTCCCGAGGAGGGCAGCTGCGCATGGAGGCGGTGACGGCGGAGTTGAAAATGGGGGACAATCAGCGAACATCGGAGCGAGTGTCCGGACGGGGAGACACCTATCAGCAGGCGAAGGAAGATCTGCTGGGCCGGAGAAAGGCCTCCTTTGCCCATGCCACCGAGTGGGTGGTGGAGGAAAATGCCGTGGAGGATTTGGAGGAGGCCTTTTTGCATGACCCGGAGCTGACTTACTGCGCCCACATTTATCTTTTGCCGGAGGGGCAGACGGCAGCGGAGTTTTTGGATGGGTTTACCGAGGGATCGGGTGCGGCTCGGGCGTTGGAAGAATTGGCCCGGGCGGAGCATAACAAAATCGGTACGGCGATGGAGCGGATGTCGGAATGGATGTCGGAGGGGCAGACCCGATTTCCGGTGTTGACGGATTGGGAAGGACAGATGGAGGTGCAGCAGTGGAACACGGTAAAACGATCCGGGTAACTCCGGGGAACCGGCGGGTTCAGGGATGGTTGACCGCAGCGGGGATCGTAGGGATGTTCTCTATGCTGGTGGGCCGCTTGGCGGGGACACCCTTGGGCTGGCTGGCTGCCTTTGCCGGAGCGGCGGTGGGATTGAGTCTGCCGCAAGTGTGGCCGGACTCCAAAGCGGGGCGCTGGCTGGGGCGCATCCGCTGGGGGTGGTCCCTTCCGGTGCTGGCGGTCACGCTGCAATACTGTGTGGCCGGTGTCACGGAGTACAGCTATCCCGGGTGGAACTGTGTTGTTCCGGCAGCACTGGTGGTGCTGTTGGGGTGGCGTGGCAGCTGTCTGGATGGGAAGGCCAGGGAGCGATACGGTAAACTGCTGATGTGGGGAGTCTCCGCTGCGGCATTGCTTTTGGTGGCCTTTACCATATATATGGTATCTCCGCAAAGACTGCTGCCCCGCACGGGAAAAGATCTGTTGGATGGACTGTGGCTGTTTCTGATCAGTGCCGGAGCGGTGTCCTTCCTGCTGCCGGCAGAGGGACGGCTGCCCGGATTGGTCTCGGCCGGATTGGGGGCATCCATGGTTGCGGTGACCACCGGAGCGGAAAGTGCGGCTCTGGCAGGGGTGCTGCAATATCCGTTTTTGACATTGTGTAATGCCGGAGCCTATCAACTGCGGTTGGGGGTGCTGGCGACGGCATTGTGGGTCGTAGGCGAAGCGGCGATCCTTGCCCGTGTCCTTGCGGATAGTCCGGGCGGCAAATGGGGGAAGGCGTTTTCTGGGGCCGTGGTCTTTTTGCTGTCGGTCTTTATGCCGAAAGCGGAGGGGTGGAAGCTCTTTTTGCTTGCGGTCGGAGGAACGATGGGATATGTGGGGTTGTTGTTGGGGTTGAGGACGCAAGGGCGTTATGCCCCCGGCAAGAAGTACACACAGGAATAACAAGAAAAATCATCTGGAAAAAATCGGGGAAGTGGTTGACAATGGAAGAAATGTGTAGTAATATATACAAACTCACCGGTGAGTGCTGATTTAGCTCGGGTAAGACCGGAAGGATGCTTCCAGAGCAAGAAAAAAGTGCTTGACAAGTGAGTGGACATCTGTTAATATAGACAAGCTGCTTTTTGAAGCAGGCACAAAAAACAAGTTCTCGAGTGGAACACCTCGAAAGAAGTTGAAAAAAGTGCTTGACAGATGAAAAACAGTTTGCTATAATAGATAAGCTGCTTTCGAGCAAGAAAGTACGAAAAACAAATCAAACTCGGCGGAAACGCCGAAAAAGATTTGAAAAAAGTACTTGACAAGCGGAACAAGCTATGTTAAAATAACTAAGCTGTTCACGAGAGCAGTCAAGCGTGTACCTTGTAAATTAAACAACGTGAAACAACACAC
>JARIAU010000012.1 GCA_029257695.1 Oscillospiraceae bacterium | reverse complement strand
ATGATTCCCTTCCGCTGCAATCGGACCACCATCACAGATAAACATTTGGCAGGTCCAATCATGCGGCCACCAATGCAGGACCAGTACATCCACCGGTCCTGCACCGCAAGCCCACAGCAGTTCTCTTACTCCACCCGCAGCGTCTTATAAATGTAGCTCTTATATTTATCCGGGTAGAGCTTACTGCAAATGTACACATTGGGTTCCTGGCCGGAGAAGTAATTCACATCCACCAGCATAGAACCATAACTGGGACCATTGGTCACATCCACCTGACAATAGTATTTCTCGCACCGTTCGATGCACTCCGGATACAGTGCCGCCGCCATAGCGGAAGGGTCGGCCATATCGAGGTAAGCATCTCCGAACCGCTCCCGGTTCATTTCCATCAGATCTTTGTTGCAGTCGATGGCAAACTTGCCCAACTCACCGCTCTCTCGGATCTTGGCAATCTCCTGCGGATTGAGCATGCTGTCACCAAGACAGGCATCCCAACCCACAAAGATGATTTCCTTCAATCCGGACTCTGTCACAATTTTTGCCGCCTCTGCATCCTGCCAAATGTTGAATTCTGCCACCGGAGTCACATTGCCGGCTCCCAGACCTGCCGTACCCATAATCACAATGCGTCCGGCCCGCTTCATCGCCTCATAATCCAACCGAATGGCCACCGCCAGGTTGGTCAGAGGGCCAAGGGCCACAATATCAATTTCCCCCGGCTCGCTGTTACGCAGACACTCCAGCATCTTGAGTACGCCATTGCCTTCCTGTGCCTTCAGGCGCTTTGGCACCAGTCCAATGTCACCCATGCCGTCCTTTCCATGGGTCTCGTGGGCATAAACCAGCTCCTTCAGCAGCATCTTGTCCAGCCCCTTATACACCGGAGGCTCATAGGTACCGGCATACTCGATGGTTGTCAAAGTATTGGTGGTCGCCTGTTCCATACAGACATTGCCAGACACCGTTGAGATCATCACAATCTCATAGTTCGGGTCATTCAGTGCCATAGCAATGGCCATGGCATCATCCGAGCCACAATCTGTATCAATGATAATTTTCTTTTTACCCGTCTTATCCATAATAGATCTATCCTTTCGTTGCACGATTCGATTGGATTACCGTTCGGTTTCCGATGTACACAGCTTGAGCAAACCGGCAGACACAATGCACACCCCCAGCATGATCAGCGTAAAGGTGAAGGCAAATCCGTTGCCCAGTTTGGAAATGACCTCACCCGTGATAACCGGGGTAATAAAGTCCGCAATTCCGCTGCCAATGGCCACCAGTGCACCGGCAATACTGATACGCTTGTAGCCGATTCGTGTTGCAATGGCAACAATCACACTAAACAACACGCCCAGGAACAAACCAGCAACAAATAGCCCGATGAAATAGAACGCAGTAGTGTTGATCACCGTAGCAGCAAAAATAGCAAGGAACGCACAGATGCAGTTGACCAGCAGCACGGTCTGGCTCTTCACATAGCGCAGCACCCAGACAAACAGGAAGCCGCCCAGCACACAACCGATATTGTAAACCGTAAACATAAACTGCGCATTGGACTCCGAAACACCGGTGCTCATGGCAAAGCTGGTGGTATACAAGCCCAGTGAACTGGACGCAGCACTGAATGCGGCCACCACCAAGAAAATCCCAGCATAGGCCAACCACGATTTCTTTGCATACAGAGGCACAATATGCTCCTGCGTTTCTTCCGTCGAACCCTGCTCGACTTCTTTCGCAAAGAATGTCAGCACGAACATAACCGCCGCAAAGGCTGCCAGTGTAAAATAAGACCAGTAGAAGGGCAGCTTATTGGACAGCAGCACACCAATCAGGAACGGAGTAACAAATGTACCCACACCAAACAGACCCTGTCCGCCGCTCAATGCGCTGGCATAGTTTTTCTGAAAGGCCGCACTCAACATCACCGGACAAACAGCATCTTGCGTGCCCATACCGACTCCGCCAAGGAAGGCAAATGTCAGTCCAGCATAGAAATTCGGCACCAAAGGAATCCCCAACAGGAACCCGCCGGTCAATAGTGTACCCGCGGCAAGAACCTTGACCGGCCCCTTTGTTTCCACCATGCGTCCGGTAAGGTAGACCGTCAGCAGCCGCCCCAGGGAATAAGCCGAGCCAAGCAGCACCACTTTCTCCAACGCCAGACCATACATCTCAATCAGTTGAGGCAAGCTGCTGCCAACCACAACACAGGTAGCGCCCGTTAAAAAATACATGGCCAGCCCCAAAAACCCAATCAGTCTTTTATTTTTCATACAAACCTCTTTCCCTCTTTTCTGTTGATCTTCCGTTTTACTCGAGTTTTGTTGTCTTTTTGCACAAAACCGTTTTCTAACTTGACACCAATTTACCACAGTTATACAATAACAAAAATGACATCTGTCATAATTTTACATTTTATGGAGCTTTTTGTATGAAACACAACCTAGAAACCGCATTGAGCCTTATTTTGGAAGAGAAGTACAACCCAAGTGACCCACTGGAGACACTTTCCTCTTTGGTTCCATCTGACTATCTTCAGGTTTTGCAGAAAAATGATACCATTCTCAGTCTGAACGATCCTCTAAAGTACTTCTACTTCCTATTAAGCGGGCAGGTTTCCGTGTGGGGACAAATTGCATGGAACACCAATAACATCATTGAGCGTCTGAATCCACTTGAAATTTTAGGTCTTGTAGAATATTTGAACCACATTCCCTACTACACCGCCTATATTTTGGCCGAAAGTAAATGCACATTGCTGCGTATTCCAGTAGAAGAATACATTCGCTTGATTCAGAACAACAACAAGCTGTGCTTTCTGACCCTGTCCGTGTTAGGCAAAGTAACGGCGTCCAACATGGCATGTGCCGCACAGCAGAATTTACTTTCCACCAAAGATATTTTGGGCCATTATCTCTTTGCACAGTCCCGTCCTCATCGCCCCTATGTTTGTCCCGTTACCCGAACCGATCTGGCCGATCTGCTCCACATCAATCTGCGCACGCTCTATCGGCATATCGACGCAATGGCACAGAACAACTATTTGATGCTGCGAAAAGGAAAAATCGTCATTGAAGAGGAACACTTTCGCCGATTAGAAGCTCGTTACGGCAATGTGATCATCTGATTCTGCGCCTTTGCTCTAAACATTTCCAAACAAACTTCTCAACCAAGATAAAAAATAAAACCCCGAAAATCCAAGGATTTTCGGGGTTTTGCAAACACAAATTGAAAAATTAGCGCTTGGAGAACTGGGGAGCACGACGAGCGGCCTTCAGACCGTACTTCTTACGCTCCTTCATGCGAGGATCGCGGGTCAGGAAACCTGCCTTCTTCAGCAGGGGGCGATACTCCTCGTTGACCAGCAGCAGGGCACGGGAGATACCGTGACGCAGGGCGCCGGCCTGGCCGGAAACGCCGCCGCCGGCGACGGTAGCAACGATGTCGAACTTGCCCAGGGTATCGGTCAGCATCAGGGGCTGACGAGTGACCAGCTTCAGGGTCTCCAGGCCGAAGTAATCGTCGATATCACGGCCGTTGATGGTGATGGCACCAGTGCCATTGGGGTACAGACGAACGCGGGCCACGGAGGACTTCCGGCGGCCAGTGCCGTACAGATAAGGCTTCTTGCTCTGATACATGATTGACTACCTCCTCTTAACCTTCGTAGACTTCGGGCTTCTGAGCAGCGTTGTTGTGCTCAGCACCGCGATAGCAGCGCAGGCGGCGGAGAGCGGAAGCGCCCAGAGAGTTCTTGGGCAGCATGCCCTTGACAGCGATCTGCATTGCGAACTCGGGCTTCTCCTGCATCAGGATGCGATACTTGGTCTCCTTCAGACCACCGGTCCAACCGGAGTGATGACGATAGAACTTCTGCTCGCCCTTGTTGCCGGTCAGAACGGCCTCGGCAGTGTTCAGAACGATGACGAAGTCACCGCAGTCAACATTGGGAGTGTACTCGGGCTTGTGCTTGCCGCGCAGCAGGTGAGCGGCGGTTGCAGCGGTCTTACCCAGGGGCTTGCCAGCTGCGTCAAGGATATACCACTTGCGGGTGACAGTCTCCTTGTGAGCCATGTAAGTGGACATGGTGTTTCCCTCCAAATTATATGATCATATTTATTCAAAACAAATAAGGCGCTGTTTCAGCGCAGGTATAGTTATATCACAGTGACTTTTCAGTGTCAACATGATTTTTCATTTTTTTAATTTACCATTTTACTATCTCTGTTTTTCTCTCGTTTTCTCTTCTATACTCTTGTTATCTCATTTTCTATTTTTCAATTTTTATTACACTTTTTTTCCTTCCTATGATATAATAGCCCAAACTTTCCCCGTCAGGAGGCTTTTCTATGGCCAGAGAACTCACCCGGCTCCAGCTGATTGAGCGGAGCATCAACAAGAAATTCCGGGAATCCCTTTGGAATCCCTTTGTAGCAGCCATCAAACGCTACGAGCTGATCGCACCAGGCGACAAGATCGCCGTCTGCATTTCCGGCGGCAAGGATTCCATGCTGATGGCAAAGCTGTTCCAGGAGCTGCTGCGTCACTCCGATGTCCCGTTCGAGGTCATTTATCTGGTGATGGACCCGGGATACAAGGAAGAAAACCGCACTCTGCTGCTGGACAACGCCCACCTATTAAATGTACCGGTAGAAGTGTTTGACTCCAACATTTTTTCCGTCACCGCATCGGTGGAAAAATCCCCCTGTTACCTCTGCGCTCGGATGCGTCGGGGCAATCTGTACGCCAAGGCACAGGAGCTGGGTTGTAATAAAATTGCACTGGGCCATCATTTCAGCGATGTCATCGAAACCACCCTTATGGGTATGCTCTACGGCGGCCAGATTCAGGCCATGCGGCCCAAACTGCGCAGCACTAATTTCCCCGGCATGGAGCTGATCCGTCCCATGTACTGCATCCACGAAGAGGACATTGTGGCCTGGGCCCGCTACAATGACCTTCATTTTCTCCGCTGTGCCTGCCGTTTTACGGAACAGAATCACAGCTGCGAAGACCCCGGCACCAGTAAGCGACTGGCCACCAAACTACTGATCCGTCAGCTAAGGCAGGACTTCCCTGTCGTGGAAACCAACATTTTCCACGCCATTCACGATGTAAACATGGATACCTTGGTCGGTTATTCCCTCAAAGGAGAACCGGTTCCGTTCTTGGAGCAGTATCGTCGTGAAGCAACCCCGGACAGCTTGGATGAATTCCGCCGGGATTCATAATTTCTTCACGATTTCTTATTAGTTTGTCCACCTTTACCTTGATCCAGTTTGGTATCCTAAGAGCGTGGAAAGCATCAAATGCTTCCTACTCCTTACTCTCTCTCTTCTCTTCAACAAAAACCGTGCCTCCGGCGGCAGCCGCCGCCGGAGCGCCGGACCACATCTTCCAGAAGTCTCTTCTGTTCCCCCCACAGTGATGTGGGGTTTTTTCATTTTCTTGACATTATGCGCAAAAATGACTACACTAATTCTGTAATGTCAAACAAATCAGGAGGAATTACACTATGAAAATCGGTTTTGGCTGCGATCATGCAGCAGTCTCTCTGAAAAATACCCTGATGGAGCATCTAAAAGCACAGGGCCACGAGTGTGTGGACTTTGGCTCCTACGACCCCAATGTCAAGACCAACTATCCTGAAAAGGGTCTGGAGGTCGCCGAGGCCATCATGCGGGGCGATGTGGAGAAGGGCGTTCTCATTTGCGGCACCGGTGTGGGCATCTCTTTGGCTGCCAACAAGGTCCCCGGCATTCGTGCCGCCGTGTGCAGCGAGCCCTACACCGCCGAGTACACCGTGCGTCACAACAACGCCAATATCATTGCCATGGGTGCCCGTGTGGTGGGCGATGAGCTGGCCAAGAAGATCGTGGACGCCTTCTTCTCCGCCGAATTCGAGGGCGGCCGCCACGCTGTCCGTGTGGACATGATCACCGACATCGAGCAGAAGTATGGCGCAGTCTGGCACGAGTAAGCCGCCACTCCCATTTCCGTACCCGCCGGATTCCGGTCGCCCCAACCTCTGTGTCCCCGTTTTGGGACGCACGGAACAGGAAGTGCTTTCCCATGCCGCACTTGTGCAGCAGGCCGCACCGGATCTAGTAGAATGGCGCTTAGACTACCTATCCGACCTGGAGCAGGCAACTCTGAACCCCATCTTTGCCCAGCTGCACCATCGGTTGAATGGGATTCCGTTGCTGGTCACCTTCCGCTCCAAGGAAGAAGGCGGAGAACAGGCACTGTCCACGGAAGGTTATGCCGACTTGCTCACTCGAGTCATCGAGTCCGGTCAGGCCGATTTGGTGGATGTAGAGTTTCGCTCTCCCGCCGCAGAAGTGCTGATTCAAACCGCACACCGCTGCGGTGTGCCGGTTATCTGCTCCAGCCATGAGTTTCACCACACTCCAACCGAGGAGGAACTGCTGACCCGCATGGAGCGTATGCTGGCTTTGGGCTGCGACATTCCAAAGCTGGCTGTGATGCCCGAGCATCCACAGGATGTTTTGACCTTGCTCTCTGCGACTACTCGTATGCATGAGCGTTATCCTAAGTGTCCCATTATCACCATGAGCATGGGACAATTGGGTGTCATCAGTCGCCTCTGTGGCGGAACCTTTGGCAGTGCTGTTACTTTTGGCTGTGCCGGGCAACCCTCTGCCCCCGGACAAATCCCCGCCACCCAGTTGCGAGACATCCTCGCGCTATTCGCATCGAACCCTAATCAAACATAAAAGGACGGTGTGACTTCGGTCACACCGTCCTTTTCTTTATTCTGTGTCTGTGTTTGGTTCCATTCTCCGAAGCTTCGTTTGCTTCTCTTTTTCCCGGATATACTCCAACAATCGTTCCAAGGAATCCGCAAAGGCCGCATTATCCTCCGCCGTGCGTTTTTTGGGACCCTTGAGGTGATGCTTTCCTGTGGCTCTTCGCGCCTTCTGTGCCAGATGACGATCCATCAGCAATCCGCCAATGTTTTCTTCCATATACCATTTCCCACTCTGGTGAATGCCGTAAGTGCCCTTTCCCAGTGCCATCGCCGCCACACCGTAATCTTGGGTCACCACCAGATCTCCGGCACCACAGCGGTTGACCAACGCAAAATCGACCGCATCCGCACCGGCACCAATCACCACCACTTCACTGTACTCCGAACACAGTACATGGTTGGTGTCGCAAAGCAAAGTGACCGGAATTCCATGCCGTTTGGCCGCCTGTTCTACCAGCGTTACCACCGGGCAGGCATCTGCATCGACCCAAATATGCATCATTTACACTCCATCGCCACCGTAATATCGTTGCCTTTGACTGTGACTTCCGCCATTGCACCGCAGATCAACGGCATCTGCGGGGGCAGATGCCCGATGTCCACATCCATCACAACCGGCACATGATACCGCTCCAGAACACCCAATACCGCCTGATACTGATCCAACCCAAAGGCCTCTTGCCCGTAGCATCCCGGCCGTCCGATGAGAAACCCCTTCACATGGCGGAACCATCCGGCGTGCTCCATCTGCCAAAGGGCCCGACGAATCCCCATCACATTGAGATCACAGCTTTCCAAAAACCAGAGAATCCCATCCTCTGCATATCGTTCGGAAAATTCCTCCACCCCATCGTACTTGGTTCCCACCAGCGTGGTGAGGCAGTCCATGCAGCCGCCCAGCAGCCGCCCAGAGAAATGCAATCGTTTTTCCGGATAGGTATGCAGAATGGTGGGTTCCGTGGCATGATACGGAGCCGTGGGAGAGGCGTCCTCCAACTCCTCCTTTTCCCAGTAGTGATAGCCGGACACCGTCTGCTTTTGTCCGGTCAGCAGATCCATTGCGTCTTGAACCGAGGGATGACGGGGCGACATTCCGAAGGTTTTGGCACAAGGCCCGTAGACAGAGGCTACATCGCAAAGCGTTGGCAGCAAAAAGGTGAAATTCGTGTTGTCGGAATAGCCCATAAACCACTTCGGCTCTGCCTGCCGCACACGGTCGAAATCTACATGATCCAAAATCTCACACATCAGTTCCCCGCCGCCGCAGGAAATGAGCGCATCGTTTTGTTCTCTGCAATAATAGTCGGTCAATTCTCTGCCGCAGGCCTCCGGAGTATTGCTGATGCCAATCCCCTTGCCTTCAAAGCAGTTAGGTCCCAAATCGACCGCATAGCCATCCTTTTGCATACAGTCCAGCGCCGCCAGAAAGCCGCTGTGATATGGTTCGATATTACAGCCAAAGGACGGTGCCACAAATCCAATCGTGCCCTTGGGCGGAAGATACTTCGGATAACGCATAGAAGATCCCTCCTCATTTGATCGAGGTGATTATAGCATCCCTACGCCCTCTGTGCAAGAATACGGTTCTTACAGCACATCCTCCAACACATCCCGCAAGGTGATGCCGGTAACCAAATGGCGGCAAAGCAGCTGAAAGAGGTCTTTTGCCTTTGCTTCACTGGTGGTCACATCTGCCACCGTTTCCACCTGTACCCCCGGCTCTTCCACCGTCAGCCCATAAATCCCCTGCTCCTGCCACAGACAATAGGCCGCAGTCCGTTCTCGGCCTTCCGCATCCAGATAGGACCGCTCTGCTTCTTCTATAATCTCCAAAACCCTTCTCCTCCCCCTGATTTACCGGCAAATACGATTATATCGGATATTTCCCATATTTCCAGTCTAATCGTCCCCTTCCTTTCGCCCGCTTTCCCTCCGTTTTTCTCCTTTCCCAGGCTAAAACCTGCGGTTTCTGTCGGTTCTCCCTCGATCTCGGCGATAAAAAAAACCGGAAGGTGTACCCCTTCCGGTTTCGATTTATAAGGTTTGGATGAGTTCCTGATATTCTTCATAGGTCAGCAGGGTATTCAGCACCTCCGGCAGCGCCTTTCCTGTCAGGTGCTCCGGCAGGTTCAGTGCCTGAAGGAGCCTCTGCCGACGCTGGGCGCTGTCGGGCCGCCCAGACAGACCGTCCTGAAACAGATCCAACTTGGTGATGTCCCGTCTGGGCGCCCCTTGCGGCTGCTCGCCCAAAATGGTGGCCCCGGCATTCCGCAAGGCCTGTTCCAGCACTTCCGGACGCATTCCTTCCACCCCAAGCTTTCCTTCTTTTCCGGCGGTGCGCTTCCGCTTCTCCTTTCCCTTCAAATCAGGAATGTAAGCGTGTTTGATTTGCTCCGGCGGCAAAATCCCCTTCAAATGATTTCGAATCACAAATCCGGCTCCATCACTGTCGGTAAGAATAATGATTCCTCGTTTTTCCGCCACCCGGCGCAGCAGTGCTTTCTTTTCCTTGTCTTTGAAAATACCAAATCCCTCTGTCTGAAGAATGAGGGTGTCCACCAACTGGGACAGTGTGTTCCGATCGTAGCGCCCCTCTACCACGATGGCTTCTTTGATTTTCAGCATTTCGCTCACCCATTGGCCAATTTCAGCAGCATTTCACAGAGCAATTCCTCGGAATTGCGTCCGCTGCTCTTCATGGCAAAGTCCGTTTCTCCGGCCAGCAAAACCGCCTTGCGGCACCATTCCAAGCTGCAATTTCTGGCATTTTTCATCAGCTTCTTCGCTTGCCAATCGGTTTTCATATTCCACATTTCCATCAATGCACCGGTGCCCTGTCCGCTTTCCAAGACCAACCGGGCAGAATACAGCTGCCGCAGGTGCTTCCCCAAGATCGCAAGGATCATGATCGGCTCCTGGTCCAATCCATACAACTCGGACAGCACCGCAAAAGCCCGGTCAAATTGATGGGACCCGACGGCATCGGTAATATCAAATACCTGTGCCTCCAACACCGGCTCCGCCACTGCATCAATATCGGCCCGGGTGATATACTCGCCCTTGGCATAGCTGGCAATCTTTCCGATTTCCGTCAGCAGTCCGGTCATCAGGCTTCCGCAAAGAAAAATCAGGTACTCACTCTCGCCGGCATCAATTTTCTTCCCAAGTGCTCCAAAGCGGCGGCGCACCCAATCCAACAGATCCGTCCGGGAGGGCGTGACAAACTCCACGATGGACCCCATTTTTTTGACCTGCTCCTGATACTTACCCCGTCCGATTTTATACGGAAGGGTGTCATACACAAACACAAGGCATCCGTATTCCGGCAAATCGGCAAAGATTTGCAGCAGCCGCTCCTTATCTGCTTCCTTGCAGCCGAACAGATCAAAGTCTGTCACGATGGTCAGGGTGTGCTCGCTCATCATCGGCACACTGTCCACCGCCTCCGCAAGTCGATTCAGATCCAGCCCTTTTCCTTCCAGCAGATGGAGGTTAAATTCCTCCATCCCCTCCGGCACCAGTTTCTTTCGTAAGGTACGCACACTGTCCTCCAACAGATAGCGTTCCTCCCCGTAAAACACATACAACCGGCCCATTTCGCCCCCATTCAGTGCCTTGCGCAGCTCCTGATAGGCAGCATTGCTTTTCTTCACAGCCATAGGAATATTCTCCTCAATATCGTATCGTCACCGAACCATTGCGGTCAGTGGTATAAATCACAGCGCCATAGCGATGCAAGCGCAACAGCTCTTCCCTGCTTGACACAGCGCTTCCGGCTGATAACACCGCACAGTCCGGATGCGTCTGCCGCAGCAGCGAGGCCCCTGCGGTCCCTTCTTCCAAAATCAGCGCATCTAACTTCGGTTGATTCCACCGTTCCAAAACCGCCTGCTCCCCTGCCTGATCCAGATTTCCGCGCACCAGCACCGCATGGTCCTGCCATCGGCAAAGCACAGGCACAGAGACCTCTTCTCCACAAAACACCGGGACAATGGAACAATGCACCTCACCCACTGTACCCTCATAGGTTCCATTCAGTAAAATCACTTCACACTGATTGTCTTGCAGCAGTTCAGACCATTCCATTTCTGTGTGGGAACCCGTTTCCCATGGAGGCAGCGCAACACAGTCCACTTCGACCCGTTCCAGCAGCTGCTCCACATTTTCCAGCCGTCCCCGATCCAGATGATCCAGCACCAACAGAGACAGCCGCTTGGTTCCACCGGAGGCCAGATAGTCTGCAAGTCGATCCCCGGCTCCGCTTCCCCGGCAATCCACAGCCACATAGTTTCCTCGAGACCCCAGAACCGTACAACCTCCATTTCTGACCCCCAATGCCGTCACTGTGAACGGACTCGTCGACAGCGTAAGCATCTGCAAGGACAGGGCCAAACAGAGCAGCGAAACCGAAGCTCCGATGGGCAGCCATGGGTGGCGCCTCAAGTGTTTGCTCCGCATCACGGCCACAACCAAGCACAGTGTAACAGTAAACCAGCCAATCAGATACGGGGAATCCAAGGTCAGGGCCGCATAACTACCCCGACTAAGCCATTTTGTCAGCGCAATCAAGCATGCCAACAGCCGCTTGACCACCCAAACCAAGCCTCCGGCCAACGGCATGGACACAAACGAAAGCAAGCAAGACAGCAGACCCAGCACAAAGGCCAGCGATGCACACCAAATCGTCAGCAGATTGCTGAACGGTCCCACCAGAGAAATCCGACGAAAATACCACGCACACAGCGGCAGCGTCAGCACAGTCGCCGCACATGCGGTAGACAGTGCGCCTGCCAGCAAGTGCCACAGAGGATGGAGCCAGCGATGGCGCTGGGCCCAAGGCTTGGAGAGTGGTTTTCCCATCCAGCGATACAGCGGCGCCTGCACGCAAGCCAATCCTGCCACCGCCGCAAAGGACAGCTGCAACCCAATTCCGCCGCAGGCATAGGGGTTCTGTATCAGCAAAAGTGCCAAGGCCACAGAAAGGGAGGTAATCGGATCGTTCTCCCTTCCGAACAGCGGTGCCGACAGCAGCATGGATGCCATAATGACTGCCCGCCAGACGGAAGCTTGTTCTCCCGTCATCAACGCAAAGAAAACCAACAATGGAATGGCAACCAGAACTCGTCGGCGTTTGTCCCCCGGAATTACATAGAGTATGCCGGTCAGGAATCCGACATGCAATCCCGAAACCGCCAATAGGTGTGCAATGCCGGCTCTCTGAAAGGCGGTATACTGCACATCAGACAGCCCAGATTTATCTCCGGAAATGAGTCCGGTGAGCAGCGCACCCGATTCTCCCGGGTAAAGCTGCTGAATCCGCTGGGTCAGTGCTCGTCCCACCGCAGGTGCAAAGGCCGTCCACGGCAGGTCGGTGCCCCGCAGCACAGAATCCGCCACACCCCGTATCACAAGGAATTCCCCCTGCGCCGCCCAGCGGTCTGCCGCATAACCTTCAGGTGTTCCTGCCGCTGTATAGCTTCCTTGTCCAATCACACGATCGCCCGGCTTCAACTCCGGGAACCAGTCATCCAAGAGCAACCTTGCCCGATGTCCTGCTCCCATGCCGCTTTCCAGCCGGACCGACACTTGCGTTCTGCCCTCTTCCGGCGTCGGGTAGGCGGTGACCACCGCAGAGAATGCACTCTCCTTTCCGGAGATTGCTTGAAGCGGTCGTACCTCCGCCAATGTATAACCACCAAACCAGAGAAATCCTGCGAATGCTCCCACCGCAGCCAGCAGCCCAGCCGTGCGACGGACGCCCTTCTGCCGGGCAAAGACCAGTGCTGCACCTAAACTGGCAACTGCAAAGAGGAGACAAATCCACCACAATTTCAGGCAATTACTCAAGACGATGGCGCCGCAAAACGGCAGCAGCAGCCACGCCAAGATTCGCATATCCTCTCCTCCTTTTGGCTCATCGCCCTTATTATATCATAAAAGGCGGAGATCGGACACCGATCTCCGCCTTTTGGTTCTATCTTCCGATCAGCCGGGAGGCCAAGTCATATCTCGTCCGGCCAGCACATGAAAGTGCAGGTGCCGCACACTCTGACCCGCCTGCTCGCCGCAGTTGGTCACCACACGGAACTCCGAAATCCCCATCTCCTTGGTGATCTTACCAATCACTTCAAAGATATGGGCCACAACTGCGGAGTTCTCCTCTGTGATCTCACCGCAGGAAGCAATGTGCGCCTTGGAAATCACCAGAAAGTGAACCGGAGCCTGCGGGTCGATGTCATAGAAGGCATAGACCTGATCGTCTTCGTACACCTTGTTTGAGGGGATCTCACCGGCAGCGATCTTGCAAAACAGACAGTCGCTCATGGTTTTTGCTCCTTTCCTCGTTCGGGCTGCTTACAGGCCCAGCTTTTCTGCCACCAAATCGTCCACAATGGCCAGAGCGTCATCCAGCTTGCTGATTTCCTTGCCGCCGCCCATTGCGGAGTCCGGCTTGCCGCCGCCGCTGCCGCCGCAAACCTTGGTCACAGCCTTGATGATGTCACCGGCACGGACCCCGGCCTTGACCGCCGCCTTACCGCAGACTGCCAGGAAGGTAATCTTATCTCCGTTGACACAGGACAGAACGGCAACCACATTTTCCTGCTTATCCCGCAGGAAGTCGCCGATTTTACGCAGGCCATCCGCAGAAGCGTTGTTCAGTGCCGCAGTAATCACCTGCATCTCTCCCACCGTGCGGGCAGACAGCAGGAAGTGGTCCGCCTGATTCAGCAGTTCCTTGTCCTTGTACTGCTCCACCAGCTTGCGGAGGTCACGGATCTCTTCGATCTGGGTTTCCACACGGCTCTGCATCTCGCCGGGCTTGGCCTTCAGCAGTGCAGAAACGGTCTGGATCTCCTTCTCCTCTTCCTTCAGCACACGCAGGCTTTCGCAGCCGGTGGTGGCCTCGATCCGGCGCACACCGGAAGCTACGCTGCCCTCGCTCTTGATGTGGAAGGCGCCCACCATGGCCACATTGCAGACATGGGTACCGCCGCAGAATTCCATGGAGAAATCCGCGTTCTCTTCGTCCTTCATGCGGACCACACGGACCTTCTCGCCATACTTCTCGCCAAACAGCGCCATCGCGCCGATCTTCTTGGCCTCATCAATGGTCATCACATCGGTCACTACATCGCCGCCGGCCAGAATGGCTTCATTGACCATGGTCTCCACACGAGCCAGTTCCTCCGGAGTAACCGCAGAGAAGTGGGTGAAGTCAAAGCGCAGGCGGTCAGGCTCATTCAAGGAGCCGGCCTGATGAACATGGTCGCCCAGCACGATCTGCAGTGCCTTCTGCAGCAGATGCGTGGCCGAGTGGCTGCGGCAGATGGCCTTGCGGCGCTTGCTGTCGATCTTGGTATGCACACCGTCGCCCACCGAGAAGGAGCCGGACTTAACCACACCATAGTGCATATACTTGCCGCCCTTGTTCTTCTGGACATTGGTCACTTCAAACACGGCCTCACCGGAAGTGATCACACCGTGGTCGGCCACCTGACCGCCCATTTCCGCATAGAAGGGGGTCCGATCCAGAACCATGATGCCTTCCACACCGGAACCAATGGTATCGTGCAGTTCTTCTTCGCTGACCAGTGCCAGCACCTTGCCCTCAGCCTCGGTGCAGCCATAGCCAATAAACTCGGTCTCGGGCATATCCTTGCCGAACTCAATGCCGGCCCAGCCCAGATCACCCAGTGCCTCACGGGCCTTGCGGGCACGGACACGCTGCTCCTCCATGTATGCACGGAAGCCTTCTTCATCCACAGTCAGCCCTTCATCGCCAGCCATCTCAATGG
>JARIAU010000096.1 GCA_029257695.1 Oscillospiraceae bacterium | reverse complement strand
CTTGGTCCTTCCGAGACGCAAAACGACGAAGCATGGTTTCTTTCCCCCACTTGTCCTTCCGGCAGGCAGGGCGAGTAAAAGAAGGATTCCCGGCGCCCTTGCCCGCCAAACCACCGCCCCTCCGGAGGGCAAACGCAGGGGAAGGCATCGGCGCCCTTTGGCAAACCCTCCCCCTCATTTGTATATATACGACCAAAGAAACACCCCCATCTCCCTTTTTCTTCTTTTTTTGTACGCTTCTATACATTAGATAAAAAAGATTTTCTTGTGCCATTTTGCGTTTTATGTTAAAATACCTAGTTAGATTGGGGCAGTATCGCCCCTGTACCCCTATGCACTTAAAACTCTTTTGCACGAAGAGAGGCGTTTTATGAATTCTGCCGTTGAAATTTGGAAAAACATCCTGGTTTTATTGGAGAGCGAAATGACCCCCACCGCCATCTCCACCTGGTTCCGTGACATCGAGCCGGTGGTGCTGGAGGAGGATCGGTTCGTCCTCTGCTGTCCCACCGAGTTCAAGCGGGACATCATCACCTCCCGGTATCTGCCCACCTTGGAGGGGGCCTTCTACGAGCTGTTTGCCGAGAAGATCCGGGTGGAGATCATCAGCCCCACCGAGCGGGCCACCATTGACGACAAAATGGAACCGCTGTCCCCCTCCATCAAGGATCAGTACACCTTCGACAAGTTCGTGGTGGGTGCCTCCAACCGCTTTGCCTACAACGCCGCCCGAGCCGTGTCGGATGCCCCCGGCGCCGGATACAACCCGCTGTTTCTCTACGGCGAGCCCGGTCTGGGCAAGACCCACTTGCTCTACGCCATCTACAACGCCGTGCGGCTGGCGCACCCCGAGTACCGCATTGTGATCGTCACCGGCGAGCAGTTCACCAACGAGGTGGTGCAGTCCATCCGTGAAAAAACCACCGAGCAGCTGCGGGCCAAGTACCGCAACAAGGATATGCTGCTGGTGGACGATATTCAGTTCATCGCCGGTAAGGAGTCCACCCAGATCGAGTTCTTCAACACCTTCAACAACCTGTACGAGTCCGGTCATCAGATCGTTCTGACCTCTGACCGTCCGCCTTCTGACATGGTGCGCTTGGAGGAGCGTCTGAAAAGCCGCTTCGAATGGGGCCTCATGTCCGACATCCAATCCCCCGACTACGAGACCCGTCTGGCCATCGTGCGGGAGAAGGCGGTGCAGATCAATCTGGAGCTGCCCGATGCGGTGTTTGAGGCCATCGCCAAAAACATCACCGCCAATGTCCGTCAGATCGAGGGCGTGGTGAAGAAAATGCTGGCCATGAAGGAGCTGGAAAATGCGGAGATGGACACCGACACCCTGATGCGGGCCCTCCACGAGCTGCTGCGGGACAAGGACAGCTTCATGCCCTCCCCGGATGCCATCATCGAAGAAACCAGCAAATGCTACGGCATTGAGGTCAGCGACATCATGTCCGCCTCCCGTACCAAGGAGATCGCAACCGCCCGTCAGGTGGCCATGTACATCATCCGAAGCATTACCCAACTCTCTCTGCCGGAAATCGGCCGCATTTTCGGCCGTGACCACACCACGGTGCTCCACTCCATTGAAAAGGTGGAGGGCCTCATCAAAACCGACCGGGAAACGGCGGAAAACATTCGGGACATCAAGTCCAATGTCAATTCCCGGGGCAACGGCTGACCACCCCAAGGGCCCCTCGCCCTGCCGCAGGGCGGTGTTCATCGACGGCTGTATGCAGAGGGTTCGGGATCTGCCCCCGAGTGGGCGGTACGGATGCAGTCCAACGAGGGCTGTGCGGCACACCAACCCCAACCTGCCGCCCTCACTAGGTCCTTTTGTGCCGTGGAACGCAGCGGGGGTTCGTGCGCCCATTTCTCACCATTTGGTGTTATTTTGCGTGGGATCGGAGTCTCCTTTGTACCCAGGTTTCCCACAGTTTCCACACCCGCTATCCACAATATCCCAAGGATAACTTTTGCTGTGGATAACTCTTGCAAGAGAACTTGCATTTCCCGTCGTCGAGGCTGTGGATAACTTTGCAAAACCCAACCCTCCCCCTGTGGATAACTTTTCCTTGGTTTTTCAGCTTTTTCGGGTTTTATCCCCAAAAGTTGTGCCTCTCTACTACTGCTCCTAAATTTTTCTACTCTTTTTCTTCTTGCGAGAAGACGATTTCTGCGATTGGAGGTTCTTCCATGAAATTTTCCTGTGAAAAGGCGCTGCTGCAAAGTGCCATCTCAATTTCGTCCCGTGCGGTCAGCCCGAAAAGCTCCATTTCTGCGTTGGAAGGCATTCTGGTGCATGCCACCGATGAACTTCGGCTCACCGGTTACAACCTGTCCACCGGTATCCGCACCACCGTCCCTGCCGATGTGACGGAAGAAGGCACGCTGGTGTTGAGCGCCCACCTGTTCGGCGACATCATCCGCCGCCTGCCCGACGATGTGGTGACCCTCTCCACCGATGGGTTTATGGTCAACATTCGCTGCGGCATGAGTGAGTTCAACATCATGGGCAGCGATCCGGAGGACTTCCCCGAGCTGCCGCTGGTGGAATACGACCACACGGTGGAATTGAAGCGGAATGTGCTGCGCAGCATGATCACCCAGACCCTGTTTGCGGTATCCACCAACGAATCCCGCCCCATTCACACCGGTTCTCTCTTTGAAGTCACCGAGGACAAGACCCTCACGGTGGTCAGTGTGGACGGCTTCCGGCTGGCCCTTCGGAAGGAAACCATTGATAAAATCACCGGAAAACCCAACTTTTCCTTTGTTGTTCCGGCGGCGGCCTTGAGTGAAGTGGAGAAAATCTGCGGCGAAAGTGAGGACACCGCCACCATCGTGGTGGGCACCCGTCATGTGATGTTCAAGGCCGGCGACACCATGCTGGTGGCCCGCCGTCTGGATGGCGAATTCCTGAATTACCGCCAGGCCATCCCCGCCGAATATAAAATTGAAGTGGTCAGCGACAAGCGGACCCTGCAATCCACCATCGAGCGTGTCAGCCTGATCATCACCGAAAAGCAGAAGAGCCCCATCCGCTGCGTGTTTGAATCCGATGTGATGAAGGTCCGGGTCAACACCGCTTTGGGCGACGCCAGCGACCAGTGCCCCATTTCCGGCGACGGCATGGGACTGGAGATCGGCTTCAACAATAAATATATGTTGGATGCCCTGAAGTCCGCCCCCGCCGACACGGTGAAGCTCTGCATGAACAGCCCCATTTCCCCCTGCATCATCACGCCGGCCTCCGGAGATGATAACTTCCTGTATATGGTCTTGCCGGTTCGCCTCCGGGCAGGTCAGTGACAAATTATACAAAAAGTAAACACGCTCTTCGGTAGAGCGATTACAAATAGTAGACAAGGAGCAACACCATGAAGCACTATAACACCCAGATCCACACCGAGTTCATCCGCCTGCAGGACCTGCTGAAGTTCGAGGGTCTCTGCGAGACCGGCGGGGTGGCCAAGTCCCGCATCCAGGAGGGCGAAGTGATGGTCAACGGCGAAACCTGCACCATGCGGGGCAAGAAGCTGCGCAGCGGCGACAGCGTCACCATCGACGACACCACCGTCACCATCGACTGATGCAGGTTCGGGGGCTGACATTAGAATATTTTCGGAATTACCCCCATGGGGAGGCTCGGTTTCATCCGGGCATGAACATCATCTGCGGGGACAACGCCCAGGGCAAAACCAACCTGCTGGAGGCCATTGAGTATTTGGCCACCGCCCACTCGCCCCGGTGCCTGACGGAACGGGAGCTGATCCTGTTCGGCGTGGACGACGCCTTTCTCACCGGAGAGGTGGAGACCCGTGGCCGCAGCTTCACCATGGAGATGCAGCTGTCCACCCGCCGGCGGCGGAGCATCCATGTGAACGGGGTGCGGCTGCAAAAGCAGAGCGAGCTGGCGGATTACCTGAATGTGGTCACCTTCCGGCCGGAGGATCTGTACCTCATTCGGGCCGGAGCGGAGGACCGCCGCCGCTTTCTGGATGACACCATCACCCAGCTGCGCCCCCGCTATGCCGATGCGCTGGCCCGCTATCAGGAGGCCAGGAGCCAGAAGGCGGCCCTGCTCCGACGGCTGGACGAGTGCCCGTCGCTGTTGGAGACCCTGGATGATTTTTCCGTCCAGATGTGCCGCTACGGGGCGCAGGTCATCCACTATCGGGCCCACTATCTCCGGCGGCTGAACGAGATCGTTCCGCCCATCCATCGGGAGTTCAGTCGGGGCAAGGAGGAACTGGAGCTGGAGTATCGCACGGAAAAGTACGAGATTTCCCATCCTTTGCGGCCTGCAAAGGAGCTTTATGCGTCCCTTTTGGCGGCCATGGAGTCCCAGCGGGAGCGGGAAATCGCCAGCCGGCGGTGTCTGGTGGGCCCCCATCGGGACGATTTTGAGGTGCATCTCAACGGGCAGAACGCCCGGTATCTGGCCTCCCAGGGCCAGACCCGGACGGCGGCCCTGTCCCTGAAGATCGCCCAGCGGGACATCATCTATGAGGAGCGGGAGGAATACCCCGTGCTGCTGCTGGATGATGTGCTAAGCGAGCTGGACCCCCGGCGGCAGGAGTTTGTCCTCAACCGCATCCAAGGCGGGCAGGTCTTTCTGACCTGCTGCGAGGAGGAGCGGCTGGCGGAGCTGGTGGAGGGCAAAATTTTTCGGGTCACCGAAGGCAGCATTGCGGAGGAATGACAGATGTATCTGCACTTAGGACAGCATCGGGTGGTGCGGGATCGGGAGATCATCGGCATCTTTGATCTGGATATTACCAGCCAGTCCCTTCGCACCCGCCAATTTTTGAATACAGCGGAACAACACGGCGAGGTCATCGCCGTGACCGAGGATATCCCCAAGAGCTTTGTGGTCACCGGGGAGCGTGGCCGGCAGCGGGTCTATATTTCCCAGCTGTCCACCGCCACGCTGCACCGCCGGAGCGAACAGAACGAGCTGTTCTGACCCGGGCCTCGGTTTGGATTTTGTAGATTGCGTTGGGCGTCGGACCCGTTGGAGGTCCGGAGGCCCGAGGATAGGGAGGAACACATATGTCCGATTTATTGGAAAACGGAACTTCGACGGAGCACGAGTACGGTGCGGCGGAAATTCAGGTCCTGGAGGGCCTGGAGGCCGTCCGCAAGCGTCCCGGCATGTACATCGGCTCCACCAGTGCGTCCGGTCTGCACCATCTGGTGTATGAGATCGTAGACAACGCCATTGACGAGGCCCTGGCCGGCTATTGCAGTGAGATCACGGTGGCCATCAACCCCGGCAACTCCATCACCGTCACCGACAACGGCCGCGGCATCCCCGTGGACATTCAGCCCCAGACCGGAAAGCCTGCCTTGGAGGTGGTTTACACCATCCTGCACGCCGGCGGCAAGTTCGGCGGCGGCGGCTATAAGGTGTCCGGCGGTCTGCACGGCGTGGGCGCCAGCGTGGTGAATGCCTGCTCGGAGTGGCTGACCGTTCAGGTCCACAAAAACGGCCAGATCTACGAGATGAAGTTTGCCCGGGGCAAGGTGACCCAGCCCATGACCGTGGTGGGCACCACCGATCACACCGGCACCGAAGTCACCTTCCAGCCCGACCCCGAGATGTTCGAGGAGACCGTGTACAGCTACGAGGTGCTGCACAAGCGGATGCAGGAGCAGGCCTTCCTCAACGGCGGACTGCGGATCGTCATGGAGGACCGCCGCCCCGGGCAGGAGCAGCGGGACGAGATGTGCTACGAGGGCGGCATTCGGGAGTTTGTCACCTATCTGAACGAGCACAAGACCCCCATCCATGACGAGATCGTCTATATGGCAGGGGAGAAGGACGGCTCCATGGCGGAGATCGCCTTGCAGTACACCGACAGTTACAGCGAGGTGCTGGTGTCCTTTGCCAACAACATCCACACTCCGGAGGGCGGTATGCACGAGGAAGGCTTCCGCCGTGCCGTCACCACCGTGCTGAACAACTACGGCCACAAGATGAAGATCCTCAAGGACGACGAAAAGGTGTCCGGCGATGACTGCCGGGAGGGCGTCACCTGCGTGATCTCCGTCAAGCTGACCGAGGCCCAGTTCGAGGGTCAGACCAAGACCAAGCTGGGCAACAGCGAGATCCGCACCCTGGTGGCCGGACTCATCACCGAGAAGTTCTCCGAATTCCTGGACGAGCATCCCAATGTGGGCAAGGGCATTCTGGAAAAGGCCCTGATGGCCTCCCGTGCCCGGGAAGCCGCCCGCCGTGCCCGTGAGGAGGTCCGCCGCAAGAATGCGCTGGAAGGCTCCACCATGCCGGACAAGCTGTCCGACTGCAACGAGACCGACCCCTCCCTGACCGAGCTGTACATCGTGGAGGGCGACTCCGCAGGCGGCTCCGCCAAGGGCGGACGGGACAGCCGGTTCCAGGCCATCCTGCCTCTGTGGGGCAAGATGCTGAATGTGGAAAAGGCCCGTGCCGACAAGATCTACGGCAACGACAAGCTGGCCCCCATCATCACCGCTCTGGGTGCCGGTCTGGGCGAGGATTTCGATGTGGAGAAGCTGCGCTACCACAAGGTGGTCATCATGGCCGATGCGGATGTGGACGGCAGCCACATCCGGACCCTTCTGCTGACCTTCTTCTTCCGCTTCATGCGGCCTCTGGTGGAGGGCGGCTATGTTTATGCCGCCGTGCCGCCCCTTTACAAGCTGGTGCGGGGCAAGACCGTCCGGGTGGCCTTCAGCGACGAGGAACGGGACGCCCTGTCCGCCGAAATGCGTGGCGGCAACCCCAATGTACGCATTGACATCAGCCGCTTCAAGGGCCTTGGTGAGATGGACCCCCACGAACTGTGGGAGACCACCATGGACCCCACCCGCCGCACCCTCAAGCAGATCACCATGGAGGATGCCGTGGCGGCCGACCAGATCTTCACCGTGCTGATGGGCGAAAAGGTGGAGCCCCGCAAGGAGTACATCGAGCGCAACGCCCATTACGCCGTCAATCTGGATTTCTAAGCAAGGGAGCGTGATCGAAAATGGCTAAAATGAGACGGGATTACGATCCCGAAGAGATCCGCTACCCGGATCAGAAAATCATCCACTCCGATCTCGTCAACGAGATGGAGAACAGTTATATTGAGTACGCCATGTCCGTGATCGTGGGCCGTGCTCTGCCCGATGTGCGGGACGGTCTGAAGCCCGTGCATCGCCGCATCCTCTACGCCATGTATGAGGACAACCTGACCCATGAAAAGCCCTTCAAAAAGTCCGCCACCTGCGTGGGTGACGTGCTGGGTCGGTATCATCCCCACGGTGACGCCAGTGTGTACGACGCCATGGTGCGTCTGGCACAGGATTTCTCCATGCGTTACCTGCTGGTGGAAGGCCACGGCAACTTCGGCAGCGTGGACGGCGACCCCCCGGCCGCTTACCGTTACACCGAGGCCCGTCTAAGCAAGATTTCGGCGGAAATCCTCCGTGATATTGAAAAAGAGACCGTCAACTGGGTCCCCAACTTCGACGAGAGCCGCAAGGAGCCGGTGGTGCTGCCCTGCCGGTTCCCCAACCTGCTGGTCAACGGCTCCAGCGGCATTGCCGTCGGCATGGCCACCAACATCCCGCCCCACAACCTGCGGGAGGTGATTGATGCCTGCATCTGCGTGCTGGACAACCCCGAGGCCGACCTCAACGACCTGATGGAGCACATCAAGGGCCCCGATTTCCCCACCAAGGGCATCATCATGGGCCGCAGCGGCATCCGTGCCGCCTACGCCACCGGCCGTGGCAAGATCGTGCTGCGTGCCCGCACGGAGTTTGAGGAATTCGGCCATGACCGCACCCGCATCATCGTCACCGAGCTGCCCTATCAGGTCAACAAGAAGATGCTGGTCAAAAATATTGCCGATCAGGTCCGGGAAAAGCGTCTGGAGGGCATCAGCGGCCTGCGGGACGAGTCCGACCGCAACGGTATGCGCATCGTCATCGAGATCAAGAAGGACGCCAACCCCCAGGTGGTGCTGAACCGTCTGTTTGCACAGACCCAGCTCCAGTCCTCCTTCGCCGTGGTGATGCTGGCTTTGACCGACAACCAGCGTCAGCCCAAGATCTTCTCCCTGCGCCATATGCTGGATGAGTACCTCTCCTTCCAGGAGGAGATCATCACCCGCCGCACCATCTTCGACAAGCGCAAGGCGGAAGAGCGGGCCCACCTGCTGCAAGGCTTGCTGATTGCGCAGGCCAACATTGACGAGGTCATCAAAATCATTCGGGAAAGCTACGACAACGCCAAGGAGAACCTCATGGAGCGGTTCGGTCTGGACGACATTCAGGCCCAGGCCATTCTGGATATGCAGCTCAAGCGGCTGCAGGGTCTGGAAGAGGAGAAGCTCCGCAACGAGTACAGCGAGCTGATGAAGCGCATCGAGTACTTCAACGAGCTGCTGGGCGACGAGAACAAGCTGAAGGGCGTGCTGAAGGACGAGCTGATCGCCATTCGGGACAAGTTCGGCGACGACCGCCGCACCGAGATCGCCGAGGTGGAAGAGGATCTGGACATCGAGGACCTCATCGAAGAAGAGGAATGCGTGTTCACCCTCACGCAGGGCGGCTACATCAAGCGCACCCCCGTCAGTGCCTACCGTGCCCAGCGCCGGGGCGGCAAGGGCGTCAATGCCCAGACCCTGAAGGAAGAGGACTATGTGAAGCGCCTGTTTACGGCCTCCACCCATGACTTCATCCTGTTCTTCACCAACATCGGCAAGGTGCATCGGGTCAAGGGCTACCGCATCCCCGAGGCAGGCCGCACGGCCAAGGGTACCCCCATCGTCAATGTGCTGCCCTTGGAGCCGGAGGAGAAGGTCACCGCCATGCTCCATGTCCGTTCGCTGGAGCAGGAGGATGCGTACCTCTTCATGGCCACCCGGATGGGCACCGTGAAGCGCATTGCCCTCAAGAGCATCAACACCGCCCGCAAGAGCGGCATCCGTGCCTTGGGTCTGGACGAGGGCGACGAGCTGATCACCGCCGCCGTCACCGACGGCACCCAGGATCTGATGCTGCTGACCCACCACGGCATGGCCATCCGCTTCCATGAGAGCGATGTGCGCTGCATGGGCCGTGATGCGGTGGGTGTCCGTGGCATCAAGCTGAAGGACGAGGATTATCTGGTGGGCGCCGAGGTGGTCAGCGAGGACAAGACCCTGTTCTCCGTCACCGAGCTGGGTTATGGCAAGCGCACCGCCGGCGAGGACTTCTCCGCCCAGAACCGTGGCGGTCAGGGTGTGCGTGGCTATCACTGCACCGATAAGACCGGTTTTGTGGCGGCGGTGGCCATGGTGTCCGAGGGCGAGGATCTGATGATGATTTCCGATGACGGCACCATCATCCGTACCGGCGCCGCCGGCGTCAGCGTCATCGGACGCAACACCCAGGGCGTGAAGGTCATGACCGTGGCCGAAGGCGTCCGTGTGATCGGCCTTGCCGTGGCCGAGCCGGAGGAGGAAGAGATGACCGACGGTGCCATGCCGGAGGAAGCGGCCACGGAAGCCGCCGAACCGGCAGAATAAGCATACTTCCGAATACCGAACTTAGGAGCGGTCGGGCATATCATCACCCGACCGCTCTTTTGTCCATGACGGG
>JARIAU010000086.1 GCA_029257695.1 Oscillospiraceae bacterium | reverse complement strand
TTTTAGCCAAGGTTGATCTGGGTCCCACAACGGTCAAAGAAAGGGTCACATCTTTTCCGTCTACGATCATCAAGCCCTGATCGGCCAGAATATCTTCACCTACAAAGGTGACCGGGATATTAGTCAGATGTTTGGTCTGGTCCGGAACTTCGACGATGTCTACATACAGCCATGCAAAGATAGCGCAGAGAATGGAAACAATAATGTAGAATGCGCGGCTGTTGGTAATCTTATTCCACATTCGAATCGCCTCCCTTTTTACGGCGAAACAGGTTGCCAAACTTGCCCAGACGGTTGCCGGAGGGCGCCTCCTCAGCTGGGATCAATTCATTGCGCAACAGTCGCTCTAGTGTTTCCAAGGACAGATGACGCTTGAGCATACCGCCGATAGCGACCGAAATGGAACCGGTCTCTTCAGAGACAATGGCCACAACAGCATCGGAATGTTCGCTGGCTCCGATTGCTGCACGATGGCGTGTGCCCAGATCTCGGCTGACATTCAGGTTGGATGTCAGAGGCAGCACACAGCCAGCGCTTAGCACACGACCGTCGCGGATGATGACAGCACCATCGTGCAGAGGGGCTTTAGGCCAAAAAATGTTTTTCAAAAGTTCGCCGGAAACTTCCGCATCCACCATAGTACCCGATTTGATGGAATCGTCCAAAATAGTGTTGCGCTCAAAGACAACCAGTGCGCCGATGTGATCACGAGACATAGAGCGATAAGCCTCAACTAGTTGCAGAATGGCCCGCTCTGTCGTGGAACTGGAAGTTGCCTGTTCCCCTATAAATTTTTTGAATCCACGGCTGCCAACCTGTTCCAAAAAACGCCGGATTTCTGGGTGAAACACAATCACAAGGGCAAGCAGACCAATCTCAATGGCCTTGCCCAAGATGAAGCTTAGCACATGTAACTTGAACTGATAGGCCACCCACATACTGAGCAGCACAAGAAGGATACCCTTCAGAACCTGACCTGTCTGCGACTTTCGGGTAAACATCAGCGTCCGGTAGATTAGATATGCAATGATGGCAATATCTACAATATCATTGATTTTGATTGTCATAATATATCCCATCATCTGATTGGCATACTGCGCAATCATATCCATTTCGACCCCTCCCGGCATTCCGGTGATTACAGCTGAGACTGCAATAACTCATACTATTTTCATTCTACTTATTATATCGCAACTACAGATTCAAGGCAAGAAGTCAGTCTAAGTTTTCTATTAAATTGTTGTGAACAAGCTGTGAAAGTGCGGCAATCACCGGACGCAATTCCCCTGAATGATTCCATGCCGAGAAACTGATCCGAAGTGTTCCACAGGATAAGGTTCCTGCACTTTGATGTGCTAAGGGAGCACAATGGAGCCCGGCCCGGACACAAATTCCGGCCTGACCCAGCGCACTGGCAAGTTTTTGACAATCACAGCTGTCACAACGCAGAGACAGGACACCGGACTGATTGTCTGTGGAAGACACATAGGGGGTCAAAGGAAGTGTGTGCGGCAGTTCTGCGGTTAGGCAATGCAGAAGATGCTGTTCGTGCTGTTGAATTTGTGCCACACCTCGTTGCCGGACAAATCGGATGCCCTCCAGCAGACCGGCAATACCGGCAACATTGTGTGTTCCCGCTTCGGCAAAATCGGGCAGATAATCCGGCATTGACTGACGGATGGATTCGCTCCCTGTGCCTCCAGACATCAAGACAGCGGGCATATGGGAGCCGGTACAAAGCAGAACACCGGTCCCTTGAGGGCCGTATAGCCCTTTGTGACCGGGGAACGCGATGAATTCAGCTTTGATCTTCCGAGCAGATAATGGGATACACCCGGCAGCTTGTGATGCATCCAAAATGAGTGGAACGCCTTCCTTTTTGCATAGATTTGAAATTTGTGCGATAGGAAGAATGTAGCCGAATACATTGGAAACGCAGGTGCAGATCATGACAGCGGGATGCAGCTTTAACTGTTCAGCAACTGCGGCAATGGTTTTTTCATCATCAAACAAAGGAGCTTTTGCCACCAACACATCTACATCTGGGATAGAACGAAGAGTTCGTGTGACAGCATTATGCTCCCAACAGGAGATCAGCACCCGATCTCCCGGGTGAACCATTCCACGGATGGCCAAATTTAATGCGTGTGTGGCGTTGTAGGTGAACACTACTTTTGAGGGATCCTCTACCTCGAACAGTTTGCACAGGGATTCCCGACAGCGATACAGAATCTGTTCCGCTGCACCTGAAGCGGCATAATCTCCTCGTCCCGGACTGGCACAGCGCTGTATGGCACAGGCAACCGCCTTCGGAACCGTACTGGGTTTTTGAAGTGTTGTTGCTGCGCTGTCCAAATAAATCATACAGGCACCTCCAGAGAGGTTCCGTCTGCATCAATACGGTAAAGATGTTCCGGGTGTAGGTTGGCCGCAGACAGCAGCGTCAGGGCTGGGACCAGTTGTTTCTCTTTGAGTCGGACAGAATGGGAGCAGCCACCGGGAGACAATGCTTTCGGTGTTCGGATGATTCGGGTATGAAAGCCATTGTGGTTCAGCAATGCCATGGTCCGCTGGGCATAAGTGATAGAACGACAAACAATCAGATAATAAGACATAATCAGCGCCTCCTGCCCCAGTTTATGCACGGGCTTGCGAAAGGGTCCGATTGAAGTCCAAACGAAAAAGCAGAGCGCATGAAAATGCGCTCTGCTTTTATTAGATAGATTCCAGTAAAGCCACGGCGTGAGCAGAGATGCCCTCTCCGCTTCCAGTGAAGCCCAAGTGTTCTTCTGTAGTCGCTTTTAAGTTCAGTTGACTTTCCTGGATGCCAATGGTCTTTGCAAGTATATGCCGCATCTCGGGGATGTAAGGAGATAGCTTCGGTTGTTGCGCAATGATTGTTGCGTCGATATTGACAACGCCAAACCCCTGTTCTTTCAGCATATCTCGCACCCGTTCCAACAGCAGAATGCTAGAGATGTCTTTCAAGGCAGGGTCGGTGTCTGGAAAACAATGGCCAATGTCCCAAAGGCCTGCGGCGCCAAGCAAGGCATCCATGATTGCGTGAGTGATGACATCGGCATCAGAATGGCCAAGCAGACCTTTTTCATACGGGATAGCTACCCCGCCTAAAATCAGTGCACGGTTCTCGGTTAAGCGGTGTACATCATACCCGTGTCCAATTCTCAAGTTGCATCCTGACATGATAAAATAGCCTCCCCAATGAGCAAGTCAAACTGCGTGGTGATTTTGATGTTGTGCGGACTTCCCTCTGTAAGCACAACTTGCTTTCCAAGTTGCTCCACAGCAGAACAATCATCTGTAAGCGGAATGCCCTTAGTCATGCAATGAAACAGAGCCCCGCGAATCAAATCTACATCGAACACTTGCGGCGTTTGGACCGCAAACAGGCGGGAACGATCCGGGGTTGCGAAAACGATACCGTTTTCTGCCTCTTTGATGGTGTCAGTTACCGCAATGGCCGGAGCGGCGGCAGCACTGCGTGCAGCGGTGTCAATGGTGGCTTGGAGAATTGCATTTGAGACAAATGGACGTGCTCCGTCGTGAATAGCAACCAGTTTGGATGATTCAGCCGCATGGTTTAAGCCTTTTAGCACGGACTCCGTACGGGTTTGTCCCCCCTCCACAATGCGCTTGACTTTGCTTACCCCGTATGATTTGCAAAGCTCTCCAACGGGCATAATCAGGTCGGAGCGGGTTACAACAATAATTTCATCAATGCAGTCGCACCGGTCAAAGGCCAAAAGTGTGTGTGCGATGACGGGTTTATCACCCATTTTGGTCATGATCTTATCGATACCGTTCATTCGGCTTGCGGTTCCTGCGGCCACGATGACTGCCGTGCAGGACGGGTGTGTATTTTTTTGAAATTTCTGGAAGAAGCCCATAAAATATTCGCTCCTTTAATACATGGGGTTATGTGCTTTTAGCATAGCACAAATAAAAGCCGAGAACAACCGACTGAGGTGAAAATGTAAGAGGAATGGCCGGAATGCAAAAGCAAATTTGATTGAGAATCGAAAGACTGACTGGTTTGAGCTGAGCAAAGCATATTGGGAGTTTGTCCGGATACTATGACTTAATCAACTCTGAGTGTGATGAGAATAGGGATTTTGTGCAAAAAGAACTATGGTGCAGTCCAGTTGGACTGCACCATAGTGTTTTACATGAATCTATCATAGCCAAACAAGGGCAAGAGAATCGATCCGTTTGTATTTAGCGAGAAATTACTCCTCGTCCTCGACCTCGTCAGCACCCTGCAGAACAGCACGGCGAGACAGAGAGATCTTCTGAGTTTCGGTGTTGATCTCAGTGATCTTGACCTCGACCATCTGGCCCTCGGTCAGCTCATCCTCGGGCTTCTCAACACGGTGATCAGCAATCTGAGAGATGTGGATCAGGCCGTCAACGCCGGGGACAACCTCAGCGAAAGCGCCAAAGCTCATCAGCTTGACGATCTTGACCTCAGCGACATCGCCGACTTCATACTTGGACAGGAAGGTTTCCCAAGGATTCTCGTTGGGGTTCTTCATGCCCAGAGAAATCTTCTTCTTCTCAGCATCAGCCTTGATGACATAGACCTCAACAGTGTCACCCACGGAGACAACCTCGGAGGGATGCTTGATGCGGCTCCAGGACAGCTCGGAGATGTGGACCATGCCGTCCACGCCGCCGATGTCGACGAAAGCGCCATAAGAAGTCAGGCTCTTGACGGTACCGGTGTAGTGCTTGCCCACCTCGATGTCGTTCCAGATAGCGGCAGCGGCAGCAGCCTTCTCTTCTCTGGACACATCACGGATGGAACCCACAACACGGCGACGAGAACGGTTGACCTCGGTGATGCGCAGACGGACAGTGGTCTTCACCAGCTGAGCCATGGACTCGTTGCGGCGCAGACCGGTCTGAGAAGCGGGGACAAAGACACGGATGCCCTTGACATTGACGACAACGCCACCCTTATTCTCTTCGACGACCAGACCCTCGACAGTGATCTTCTCGTCCTTAGCAGCCTCGATCTCTTCCCAGTTCTTGTTGGCATCCAGACGCTTCTTGGACAGGGTGACAACACCCTCGCCGTCATTGACGCGCATGACCATAGCATCGATGGTGTCGCCAACCTTGACACACTCCTCGACCTTCACAGTAGGATCATCAGAATACTCGGAAACAGGGATGTAGCCGGCATGCTTGGTGCCCAGGTCGACCTGAATCTCAGTGGGGGTGATGTTCACAACAACGCCAGTGGCCTTCTCTCCTGTATTCAAAGTTTTGATCGACTTCTCCAGCATTTCAGCAAAGGATTCTTCGATCTCCAGAATTTCTTCACTCATTTTGTCATAGACCTCCTTTATAATCCACCCAGGTGTGGATGCACCCGCGGTGATACCGACGCAAGCTACTTGACGCAGTTCATCGAGCTCAAGCTCATCGGCGTGCTCTACCCAAAAAACGAGGGGACACTGCTGACGGCAAAGCTCCACCAAATGCCTGGTATTCGAGCTTGCACGATCACCGATGACCACCATTGCATCGCATTCGGATGCCAATTTTTGGGCCTCTGACTGTCTTTTGAATGTAGCATTACATATTGTATCAAATATTTCAAGGTTTGTACACACTTTTTTTGCGTAATTCACAGAATTTTCCCAAATTTCTCTGGTAGAGGTTGTTTGAGACACAAAAGTGAGCGGAATTTCCCGATATTTTGGGTTTTCGTCCAAAAATTTGGCGAGAGAGTCCACACCGTCCAGCACCACTGGGTGCTGACACCAGCCGGCAATAGCACGGACCTCCGGATGGTTGGGCGCACCGATGATCACGGCCACTCTCCCCTTTTGCTCGGCCTCTTTGACCAAGGTGTGGATGCGGGATACATTGGGACAGGTGGCATCTAAAATGGGGTTCCCCTGCTGCTCCAGTTGATCGTAAACTGCTTTCGCTTCGCCGTGAGAACGGATCAGAACATCGCACCCGACAGGAGCCTGCTGCGGGGTGTCGATCTGATGCAGCCCCTGTTCAGAAAAATGCTCTACCACATGGCGGTTGTGGATGATGGATCCAAGCATAACGCAGGATGTGCCGTTATCTGCCTGCTGCTGCGCCAACTCCACCGCTCGGCGCACACCATAACAGAAGCCGGCGCTTTTGGCCAGAATCAGATGTTTCATAAATCGGCACCGGTGTACTGACGAATGACCTTGACGAGCACATCCAGACTTTCTTCAAAATCCAGACAGGTAGTATCCACCAGATGAGCATCATCGGCTCGCTTCAAGGGAGAGATGTCACGGTGCGTATCGTTATAATCTCGCTCCTGAACACCCTTCAGAATTTCCTCAAAGGTTACATCCATACCTTTGTCGCGCAGTTCTTTACAGCGGCGCTGGGCACGAGCTTCCGGTGCTGCGGTGAGATAAATTTTGACGGTAGCATTCGGCAGCACGACCGTTCCGATGTCACGGCCATCCATAATAACGCTGCGTACCTGAGCCAATTTACGCTGCATATCCAACAGGTAGGCACGGACCTCCGGGACAGCGGCCACGGCAGAGGTCAGCATAGAGATCTCTGGGGTGCGGATCTGCTCGGAAACATCACGCTGGCCAAGCAACATCCGCTGTGTTCCGTCCTCACTGTAGTCAATTTGGATCTGCATTTGAGGCAGGGCGGCGGCGACTGCGGCGGAATCATCAGGAGAAATGCCGTTTTCGCTGCAATAAAAGGCCACAGTGCGGTAAATAGCACCGGTGTCAACATAGACAAACCCCAGGGTTTTCGCCGCTCTGCGAGCAAGACTGCTCTTCCCTGCGCCAGAAGGACCGTCGATAGCAACGCTGATTACTTTCATTTCGCAACTTCCTTTTCGTCATATTGAATCGCCGCATGACTGCCGGCCATATGTCCGGTGGCCCATGCGATTTGCAGGTTGAATCCACCCGTGTAAGCATCTACATCTATGACTTCCCCTGCAAAATACAACCCGCTGCATTTTTTGGATTCCATCGTAGAGGGATTGATTTCTGAAACTTTGATGCCGCCGGTTGTCACAATAGCTTCTGACACAGGACGAGTTCCGGCGATAGGGACATCGAAGCGCTTAATGGTTTCCAGCAGCGTACGACGCTGGCCTTTGGTCAGGTCGTGGATGCGGGTCTGCGGATCGATTCCGGTCCGTTCCACCACCACCGGAATCATCAGTCGAGGCAGAAGCCCACCCAAGGCATTGATCAGTTCCCTGTTTTGCTGTTCGGCGAAATCGCGGAGGATACGCTCGTCCAATTTTTTTTCATCCAAAGCGGGTTTGAGATCGATCGAAACTGTATATTGGTCCTTCTCGAAATTCCGCATATGAGCGCTTGCACTCAAAATAACCGGACCGGTCAGACCGAAGTGCGTGAACAATAGTTCGCCAAATTCTTCAAAAATGACCTTCTTTTTTTTGTTCCGCACCTTAATTTCAATGTTTTTCAAAGAGAGCCCCTGCATTTTGGCGCAATCCTCCCCAGCTTCGACCAAAGGAATCAGAGAGGCGTTGGGCGTTATAACGGTGTGACCTACCGATTCAGCTAGAGTGTAGCCGTCTCCCGAGGAGCCGGTCAGAGGATAGGAACATCCTCCAGTGGCAATAATGACACGATCAGCAGATAAGTGCTCGCCGGACTCCATAATTACGCCGGTTACCGTTTCCCGTTCTGTAGACAGGGCAACGACCCGGTCGTGTCGGATGCTGACCCGCTCCCGCTTGAGTGTAAAGAACAGAGTATCAATCACATCAGCAGCCTTATCTGACACAGGGAAGACTCGATTACCTCGCTCTGTTTTGAGTTTGAGTCCCTGCTGCGTGAAAAACTCCATGGTTTTCTGCGGAGGAAACTGCTCCATTGCACTGTAAAGAAATTTTGGATTCCGGGGAACATTCTGCAAGACGGTTTCTGCGGTGCAATCGTTGGTCAAGTTGCACCGGCCTTTGCCTGTGATGTAGAGCTTTCGCCCCACTTTTTCATTGCGTTCAATCAAGGTGACGCTGGCACCGGCGCAAACGGCGGAATGTGCTGCCATCATGCCGGCAGCACCTCCGCCGATTACGATTACATGAAGATGATGATTCAAATTAAAGCTCCGAATATGTAATATAGATTTTGATTATTCCTGATTGACCGAGTGTTGATACACTTCGTATTCATCCCAGATCTTTTCTAGTTTGCTGAAGGTAGCTTGCAGATGATTGTCATTCTTTCGGCTGCAAGCAACGATCAGCGCATTGACCAAGCTGAGCGGAGCAACCAAAGAGTCGACGAAGGAAGCCATATCACTCTTGGCATAAAGCGCCACATCCGAAATCGCAGCCAACGGAGAGGCAGCGGAATCAGTAATCGCAACCACCTTGGCTCCACGGTCGTGAGCATACTGCATGGCCTTGACTGTCCGCTTGGAGTAGCGAGGGAAGCTCAGACCCAGGAACACATCTCCCGGACCGATGCGCATGACCTGCTCAAACACTTCGCTGATGGAAGTGGTATCCACATGAATGACATTGTCAAAAATCAGCGTGAAGTAAAAGCTGATAAAATTGGCCAATGCACTGGCCGAACGAACGCCGAGAATGTAGATTTTCTTGCCAGAGGTGATAGCCTCCACGGCACGATCAAAACTATCTCGATCGGTTTCGTCCAAGGTGATGCGAATTTTTTCAATGTCTGACTGCATAACCATAGACAAAATGTCCTGATTTCCAATACGGTCATTGGATACTTCGATGCGCTGTACCGATGTCAGCTTATTCCGAATCATTTCTTGCAGGGCTTTCTGCATACTGGGGTATCCATCATACCCTAGCTCAGCAGCAAACCGGACCACGGTGGACTCACTGACATTCACAGTTTTACCCAGCTTACAGGCCGTCATAAAGGCAGCTTTGTCATACGAATCCAAAATAAAACGGGCAATCAATTTTTGCCCCTTGGAAAACGAGGACATATTGTCCTGAATGTGTGTCAAAATATCTTTCGTCATGCTCTGTATCTCCCGTTCTGAGATGATTCTGTACATCTATGAAAATAGCACATACTATCATAACGAGTTCGGAAGAAAAATGCAAGAGAAAGATGAAAGACTTGCATCAAATTTTGCTGCGTCGCTTATTCGGACAGAACAGACTGGATTTCCTGCGGAGTCAGATAACGCCAAGTTCCCGATTTCAGATCACTCAATTCCAGAGCGTGTTCCCGAATGCGCTTGAGCCGTAGAACCCGAATGCCGGCCAACTCACACATGCGTCGGATTTGTCGATTCTTTCCTTCGTGGATGGTGATGCGGAGCAAAGCACTTCCCTCTTCCTGCCGCAGCAAAACAACTTGAGCCGGGGCCAGCGGCTGGCCGTCCAGTGTGATGGTCCCTTGCAGGATGCGCAATGCCCTTGCATCACACTGGTTGACTCGGACCAGATATTCTTTTTCCGCATCACCGGAGGGGTGCTCCAGCTTTTGCGTAAACACACCATCGTTGGTGAAGAGCAAAAGACCTTCGGAATACATATCGAGCCGTCCGACAGGCCAGACCCGGGTGCCGCAGTCTTTGACCAGATCTGCAGCAGTTGCCCGCCCTTTTTCATCCGAAAGTGTGGTGACATAGCCCTGAGGCTTGTTCAGCATAAGGTATACTTTGGCGTTCGCATTCGGGATCGGGACTCCATCTACGGTGATTTCATCCACATCCGGATCGGCTTTCATCCCCAGTTCTGCGAGAACGCCGTTGACAGCAACCCTTCCATCCTGTATGTACCGTTCGGCTGTGCGTCGGGATACAATCCCGCGAGCAGACAAGAGTTTTTGAAGTCGCTCTTCCACTCGTAAGACACCTCCCTGGAATTAGAATCGGCATATGCGCCGGCGATTAGAAAAGTGGAGCAAGCCGGTTCTCCGTTGACAACAAAAGTGAGTCGGCCCACAATTGCCCCTTTTGGCACGCTCTGACTGAAATGATCCGGCAAATTAACGGTCCGCTGGACGCTGTCACCGGAATCCAACAGCCATTGCAGTGACTTATCATAATAAATTGGAACAACGGCACAGGAGTCCTCAACCGGAATAGCGGAAAAGCACTTTCCGGCGGTACATAGAGGGGTCTCGCAATAATTGTTGAAGCCATAATCGTACATAGCGATCTGATCGTTCCAGTCATCCGGGGCGTTCAAAGTTACCGCAATCAACAGCTGACCGTCCTTTTCGGATGCAGTGACCAGTGTCCGGCCTGCTGCTACTGTATAGCCGGTTTTTCCGGCCACACAGTAGGGGTAGCGATTGAGCAGTTTATTGTGAAAAAACAGCTCGTATCCGTCGATCGTAATAGTGCGTGTATGACAAATCTTACGGAACTCCTGATTTTTCATAGCTTCTGCCATTAAAAGTGCCAAGTCATAGGCAGTAGAATAATGATCGGTGGCATCCAGACCGTGGGGGTTGGAAAAATGAGTATCCTTCATACCAAAGCGCTCGGCATACTCGTTCATCATAGCCACAAACGACGCCTCATCTCCGCCAATGGTTTCGGCCAGAGCGGTTGCAGCATCGTTGCCGGAGTTGAGCATCAATCCATAGAGCAGACCACGGATCGATACCTCATCTCCAGCTTTCAGATACATGGATGACCCCTCGATAGAAACCCAGTGATCAGTGACAATGACGGTTGCATCCAGGTCTTTTGCCTGCTCCAGAACCACCAATGCGGTCATGATTTTAGTCGTGCTGGCAATCAAACATGGATCAGTAGCAGATTTTGCATACAGAACCTTACGAGAATGTCCGTCCATCAAAATTGCACTTTTTGCAGAGACGAGAACCTCGCCCTGATTACGATTTGAACTTTTTTCAGATGCCGCTGCAGCAGAAAAGGTCATCTGACTAAATATCAGACACATAACCAACAACAACGCGACAAAACGACCCGATTTGGGACGATACATCGTGACTCACCTCAATGCAATGATCTTTTAGGGAAGTATGCATCTCAGAAGATGTCACTATCCTCTGCTTTTGCATCCTTATTTTTCTCAATCATGTCGGAAACCTTGTCCACCAATTCGGGAACCAGCTCCACCACACGCTCGGCAACACCTCCGGGAGGGGGGGCTACAGGCAACAGACGCACCCGATCCTTATTGACAATCAGAAAGGCAACCGGAGCGATGTTGACGCCGGCGCCGCTTCCGCCGCCAAATGGATTCCTGCCTTCTTTCTGGTTTTTTGACACAAAGTCAGAGCCACCGGATGCGAAGCCCATGCTGACCTTAGATACCGGAATGATGGTCACTCCCTCTGTAGTCCGAATGGGATCACCCACGATCGTATTGACATCAATCATGTCTTTGATCTTATCCATGGTGATGTCCATAATCTCACCAATCTGATGCTTGTTTTCCATTATTGCGTTCCTCCTTTAGACCCTTTTGTGTCGTTTGTGTATATCGTATATGCTTGATAAGCGAAAATCGCAGCAATCACCAGCAGATGGCCCAAAAACAATGTTGCTGTGGCATCCAAGGAAATATAAGTTTCCTTCTGGTTGAAATCAATGCCCATATTAACATCCCACGCAGATACCCGAAAGGCTTCGTTGATGAGTGGAAAGAGGGCTCCTCCGCCAGCGGACACAATGCCGTAGCGAATTGCGGCCTGTGCCGGGTCCTCTGCTCCGGCGATGGCATAATCAATATGCAGATGGGTAATGCGAGTCTTGATACGAAGTCGATTCAAGGTCTCGAGACCGGGTTTGACCAAGCGAAGAAAGAAGGACAGCGTCCCTTTTTTTACTTTGCTCCCCTTAGCCTCGATTTCTGATGCCTCGATGCATTTCTTTTGTTTTTTCTTAGCTGCCTTGCGGGCGTCTTTGGCTTGTTTCTTTCTCTCCTTGGATGCTTTCTCTTCTTCGGATAAAGGCGGATTTGGCATCACAAGCATGGAAAAACCGACAAACTTTAGATAAAGAAACAGCCCTGTGTCGTTATAAACAACACGGACACCCACCCGCAGGAGCAACAGAGCGGTTAAAACCAGAAGAATTCCGATGCAGATAAAAAGCACAGTCATATGCATCAGACTCCCTTCTGAATTTCTTCCTCCGGTGATTCTTCCTTCAACCGTTGAATGGCAGCTTGCATATCTAGTGCAATCTGACCGCCCTCCGGAGAAGTGTCCGGCAACGCCGGTAGATCATCCAAGCTTTTCAGGCCGAAACAACGAAGGAAATTCTGTGTTGTGCGATATAGGATCGGACGTCCGGGCACGGACAGGCGCCCGCACTCTTCAATCAAGCCACGGTCGCAAAGCAGACCCATGGTGTAAGAAGAGTCCACCCCTCGGATCTGTTCCACATAGGCCTTTGTGGTTGGCTGAAAATAGGCAATCACAGACAGAGATTCCAATGCGGCCTGCGAAAGCTGCGGGGGACGGCGAGTTTCCAGTGCCTTCCGGACCCGATCTGCGTGCTCTGGCGCAGAAGTCAGCTGACAGCAGTTTTCTAAGCGAATCAAACGGATTCCCCGGCGCTCATAGCTGTAATAGTCAGCGAGACGATCAATCACCGGGAGAATGGTTGCCACCCGAACATCCAGCGCCATGGCAATCCGCTCCACCGGAATCGGATCTCCAGATGCAAATAGGATTGCCTCAATGGCGGATTCTATGTCTTTTAATTCCATAAATTTGCTCATCCAATCAATAATTTTCACTCAGTTCTGTGAGTTCACTGGTGTCATCCGTACCAGTAATGGTACAATCTGTATCGGTTCCGCTCAGGTTGATTCGGTTTCCTTTGCACAGTTCCAACACAGCCAAGAATGTCGCCACAATTTCCGAGCGGCTGCGATTGGTTCGGAACAGGTTGCGAAAGCATGTGACACCGGAGTGGAGCACATGGGAGAGAACCTCTTTCACCTTGTCCGCCACCGGATACGGTTCATGACCCACGATACCGTCGAAAGCACGGACCGGTGGAGCGACAGGCTCATTGCCCCGTGCATAAATCTCCTGCATTGCACGGAGCAAATCTTCAGGTTGGTGGACATAGCGATAGGTCCGCTCTTTGGGCAATGGGCCGGGTGGTCGGGCGATATAGTCACGACCGATACGGAATTTTCGATCTAAGGTCGGAATAATTTTCTTCAAGCGGTCGTAATTTTCGTGCCGCTGGTGCGCTTCCAACGAAGCGATAAGCTGCTCCATTTCGCTGACGGCTTCCTCATCCTGGATGGAAAGCAGCATTCGGGTTTTGATATACACGAGATGGGCCGCCATGGTTACAAATTCGCTGGCGATTTCAATGTCCATTTCTTTCCTGCGGTCCATCCACTCCAGATACTGCTCCAGAATCAGAGAGATTTGGATGTCTTTGATTTCCATTTTGTTTTTGCTCAACAGATGGAGAATCAGATCCAGAGGGCCATTGAAGTCTTCCATCTCAGATTTTGAATGAACCACTTGTTCCAAATGGTAAACCGGAGCGTCCAAATGCTCACCTCCTCACAGATTGGGAAATGCAATCAAATCGAGAGGATCTCAAAGGGAAATCCAGTGATGTTACAGAGAAAATGCATGACATGGTGGATGCAGAAATTTAATGGCGCATCCAAAAAACCAAACAGCACGACAGCGAACAGCGCCAGCATGATATAGCGTTCGTAGCGCAGTAAGGTAAAATAGGCCTTATCCGGAAGGAACGAAAACAGCACTTTGGAACCATCCAACGGAGGGATTGGGATAAGATTAAACAAACCCAAACCAAGGCTCAACATAGCAATACGAAGCACCAAGCGCAGCAGATACAAAAAGACATGCCATGTCATTGTGGACTGAACCATGGGATGATTATACATAACCCCAGCCAAAACCATCATAAAAAAGGAAAGCACAAAGTTCGAGAGAGGACCGGCCAGTGCGGTGACTGCCATTCCCCGTTTTGGGTTACGAAAGTTTCGAGCATCCACAGGAACCGGCTTTGCCCAGCCGACACCGGCGGTCAGCATACATAAAAGGCCAAAGGGATCGATGTGTCGAAGTGGATTCCATGAGAGGCGACCTTCTCTGCGTGCGGTTGGATCCCCAAGATAATCTGCGGCCAAACCGTGGGCGCACTCATGAAGGATGATGCACAACAATGCAGCAAAAACCTGACTGACTAAATCGAGTAAGGAACGCCAATCGAACTGAGTAAAAAAACTTTGCCAAAGTGGCATATTCCACCGCTCCCCTTTCCTAATTTGCACGAATAGACACTATATTATAGCAGATATCACCCTAAAAAGACAAGCCCACAATCGCTGATTGTGGGCTTGCAGCAATGAAAAGGAATATTGCTTTACAGGTTAGAGCGAGGTTTCCCCGGTGACAAGGGAAAGTAGTTCACCCCGATTTGTGCGCTTTTCTGCCGAGAAAGGAATAATCTTTACACTGTCATCCAGCTGTAAAGTTTCTTTGATTCGCAGCAAATTCGGCTCGATTTCGCTCTTTTTCAGCTTATCCAGCTTGTTCGCCACCACAATGAAGGGTTTCCCGGTCATTTTAAAGCATTCGACCATAGTGCAGTCATCGGCGGTGGGCTTGTGGCGGGCATCAACAATCTGAACACCAAGTGTCATCAGGCTGGAATCCTGAAACCACTGCTCGATAAGGCGTCCCCATCTGGCACGCTCGGCATGGGAGACTTTAGCATAACCATAACCAGGCAGATCCACGAGATAAAGCTGGTTATCAATGCGGAAATAGTTGATGTGAGTCGTTTTTCCGGGAGAATTACCAACACGAGCAAAGTTCTTGCGTCCGAGCAGGCAGTTGATTACGGAAGACTTTCCAACATTGGACCGACCGGCAAAGACTACCTGTGGCAGATGATCGTGGGGAAAGTCCGCCTTTTTTGCAGCCGAAATTACGAATTCAGCATTTTGTACATTCATAGGACACCTCTCAATTACTGATAGATGCGGGTGCTTACAGATGATGTGTCGTGGGAGGGCGTAATCAGATCGGATTCTTTGTCTCCCTGCACTCTTTGCGGTGCAGAAACCGATTCCAGCCCCATGAGTGCCTGAGACAGAACTTCTGTTACATGAGATACCGGAATGAAATGGAGACCAGTACGGACGGTCGGATCAATGTCCTCCAGATCTTTGATATTATCCTGGGGAATAAATACAGTATGGATTCCGTTGCGGAAGGCGGCCATCGTCTTTTCCCTAAGTCCCCCGATGGGCAAAACACGCCCTCGGATGGTGACTTCCCCGGTCATGGCAATGCTGCGGCGCACAGGAGTTTGAGTCAGTGCAGAAACAATAGCTGTTGTGATTGCAATACCCGCCGAAGGGCCATCCTTCGGGACAGCACCCTCGGGAAAATGAATATGCAGATCCTGCTTTTCATAGAAATCGGGAGCGACACCAAGTGCAGAGGCATTGCTGCGAATAAAGGAAATTGCTGCTTGGCAGGATTCCTTCATTACATCACCCAAATTTCCTGTGGGCATCACTTTGCCGCTGCCATCCATGGCAGCCACTTCTACTTCCAAAAGCTCGCCGCCGACACTGGTCCATGCCAACCCGTTGACCACGCCCACCTGGGGCATGGATTCCATACGCTCCGGATGATATTTGCGAACACCCAAGAGAGATTCCAACTGATCACCATTGACGCTCACACGCTTGGCTTCTTGACTCACCAGTTTCATCGCTGCCTTTCGGCAGACGGAAGCAAGTTCACGCTCCAGTTGACGGACACCGGATTCCCGGGTGTATCCGACAATCAACTCCCGGATAGCACCGTCGGTCATACGGAGTTGGGAACCATTGAGTCCGTGTCGCTTCATTTCCTTGGGCAGCAGGTGCTGACGTGCGATCTGAACTTTTTCTTCATCCGTATAGCTGGATACCTCGATGATTTCCATACGATCCAACAGCGGTCTGGACACCGTATCCAGAGAGTTGCAGGTGGTGATAAACAGAACATCGGAGAGATCAAAGGGCATTTCGATGAAGTGATCTCGGAATGTGGAATTCTGTTCGGAATCCAGCACCTCCAACAGAGCCGCCGAAGGATCGCCCCTCTGATCGCTACTCATTTTATCAACCTCATCCAACAAAAGCAAAGGATTGCTGGATCCGGCAGACACGATGGCATTGATAATTCGACCCGGCATTGCGCCGATATAGGTCTTTCGATGACCACGGATTTCCGCCTCATCCCGGACACCACCTAAGCTGACACGCGCCATTTTTCGGTTCAGTGCCTTTGCTACGGAGGCGGCGATGGAAGTTTTGCCAACACCGGGAGGACCAACCAGACAGATAATCTGCCCCTTGAGGTCGGGAGCCAGCTTTTTCACAGCAAGGAATTCTAAAATGCGTTCCTTCACTTTTTCCATGCCGTAGTGATTTGCATTCAAAATGTGCCGGGCTTGCTCAAGATTGACCCGTTCCTTTGTTTTCTGGGTCCAAGGAATCTCCAGACATACATCCAAATAGTTCCGAAGGACTCCGGCTTCTGCAGAGCCGAAGGGTTGCTTTGCCATGCGGCTAAGCTCCTTTTTCAGTTTCTCCGCCACTTCCTTCGGGAGGTGTGCCGCCTCAATTTTTTCTGTGTACTCTTGGATTTCATCGTCGCCGCTGCCATCGCCAAGCTCTTCTTGGATAATTTTCAGCTGTTCACGAAGATAATAATCCTTCTGGGAGTCGTTGACTCGCTCTCGAACCTTGGCTTGCATTTCTTGGTCGATTTTCAGAATCTGAATTTCGTGCGCCAAGATCTCAGTGACCAAATGGAGCCTCCGCTCAGCATCCAATTCTTCCAAAATCGATTGTTTGTCTTCATAACGCAGCGGAATATTCTGCGCAACAAAATCAGCAAGCCAGCCCAAATCTTTAGCGGCCATTACACCAAGAAGTACATCGGGAGTCAGTTTGGTAGATACCTCGGCATACTGCTGGAACAACTCAATGGTTGTACGAAGCAAGGCTTCGTGCTGGATATCCTCTTCAAAAGGAGCCTCCACTTCTTCCAAAAGCTGCACTTCTGCTTGTAAATAAGGAGTGGTCTGCATTAAATCATGCAGGCGACCTCTGGAAACACCCTCGGCGAGAACCCTGGCATTATCACCGGGCAGCCGAAGGACTTGTTTGATGACGGAAATCGTGCCAATTTCATACAAATCCCCGTCTTCTACTTCAGATTTTGCGATGTTGCGCTGAGTTACAAGGAAAATGCGCTTCCCTTGCTCCATCGCTTGCTCCAAAGCACGCATAGAAATGTCACGCTCCACCTCAAAGTGAAGCGTCATATTGGGGAATACAGTAACTCCACGCAGCGCCATGGCAGGCAGCATTACCGTTTCCATTGTTTCGTTCAATTCGTTAGGTTTCATCTTGGACTAACCTCACAACAAATAAAATGGGACGCAGACAGGTGTCAGCCTATTTGCGCCCCATTGGTTTGCAGTTTTAGAGATCACTGCTTTCGGTCTGAGCTGTTGCAGATTCCTGCATGGCAGCTCCGCCAAATCGGAAGGGGCGCTCCAGACGCTCCGGATCGCGAAGCACCTCAGGCTGTGCACCGGTTTTGATGCAATCCTCAGTGATAACGACCTTGTATACAGAAGGATCAGAGGGGATGTCAAACATGATCTGGGTCATGCACCCCTCCAAAACGGCACGGAGACCTCGGGCGCCAATGCCACGCTCCATGGCGTCGTTTGCGGCAGCCTCCAGGGCCTCCCGCTGGAATTCCAACTCCACTCCATCATACTCCAACAATTTGGTGTACTGCTTCACCAGAGCATTCTTAGGCTCAGTCAAAATGCTGACCAGCTGTTCGCTGCCCAAAGGATCCAGTGTGGTGATGATTGGCAGACGACCCACCAGTTCGGGAATGATACCGAATTTGATGAGGTCATGCGGCTGGAGGGAACGAAGGGTGGTATCCTTCTGTTTTTCGGCCTTGCTCTGTACTTTCGCACCAAAGCCAATGCCCTTCGTGTCCTGTCGATCCTCAATCACTCGCTCGATGCCGGCAAAAGCACCTCCGCAGATGAAAAGGATATTCTTTGTGTTGATCTGGATAAACTCCTGATGGGGGTGCTTACGACCTCCCTGAGGGGGTACGTTGGCCACGGTACCTTCCAGAATCTTCAGCAGCGCCTGCTGAACACCCTCGCCGGAAACATCCCGAGTAATGGATGTATTTTCGCTCTTGCGAGCAATCTTGTCCATTTCATCGATATAAATGATGCCTCGCTCAGCTAATTCAATGTCATAGTCCGCAGCCTGCACCAGTCGGAGCAGGATGTTTTCGACATCGTCGCCCACATAACCGGCTTCTGTCAGTGTGGTAGCGTCTGCAATTGCAAACGGTACATTCAGAATCTTTGCCAGCGTCTGAGCAAACAGGGTTTTGCCGCAGCCAGTGGGGCCGACCAAAAGAATATTGCTCTTCTGGAGCTCCACATCGTCGCCGCCACTGAAATAAATGCGCTTATAGTGGTTGTAAACTGCCACTGCCAGCGACACCTTTGCACGATCCTGACCGATAATATAATCGTCCAGAACGGCTTTGATTTCTGCAGGAGTCGGAATTTCATCGGGAATATCATTCTCGACAAGGTCCAGATCATCCAATTCGCCTTCGCTCAGAATACTGTTGCAAAGGCCGACGCACTCGCTGCAGATGTACGCACCGGGACCAGCGATGATCCGGCGCACCTGATCCTGATGCTTACCGCAAAAGGAACAGCGAATATCTTTATTCTCTTCGTTTTTTGCCATGAAAGATTCCTCTTTGCTTGGAGTGAAACGGATTAGCGGTGATCCATCACCTGATCGATCAGACCGTACTCCTGAGCTTCCGTCGCACTCAGCCAGTGATCCCGTTCCGTATCCGCCTTAATGACATCGACACTCTTGCCGGTGTGCTGAGCCAGCAACTCATTCAAACGACGCTTGATACGAAGCACATGCTCCACATCAATTTCCATATCGGTGACCTTGCCCTGGGTACCGGCAGAAGGCTGATGGATCATCACTTCTGCGTTAGGCAGAGCAAAGCGCTTGCCGGGGGTGCCGGCAGAGAGCAAAAATGCACCCATGCTGGCCGCCATGCCGATACAGATGGTCGAAACATCGCATTTGATGTAACGCATCGTATCAAAAATGGCCATGCCGGCGGTCACAGAACCACCGGGACTGTTGATATAAAGCTGAATATCCTTGTCGGGATCCTGGGCTTCCAGGTACAGCAGCTGAGCAACAACAAGGCTGGCAGTGGTGTCGTTCACTTCCTCGCCGAGGAAGATGATACGATCGTCCAGAAGACGGGAAAAAATGTCGTAGGACCGCTCGCCACGGCTAGTTTGCTGAACAACATAAGGAACTAAGCTCATTTTATTACTCCTTTTTCAGTGCGGCCTCAGAATAAAATAGGATTGAGGCCGCTAAAAGTATATCCTTCCGGATGGAAGGATATACCTGCGGAAACATTTAATTACTCGGCGTCAGCGGCGGGAGCAACAGCGACAGCAGAGTCATAGACCAGCTTGGTGGCGGCGATCAGGCGCAGCTGGCGAACAATGTCGGACTCAGCGACGGCAGCCTTGACCACATCCATCTCCATGCTGTACTGATCGCACAGCTTCTGGTACTCAGCCTCGATTTCCTCGGCGGTAGGCTCGATCTTCTCGGCATCAGCAATAGCAGTGAAGATCAGGTCGCCCTGAATCTGGCGCAGAGCGCCGACCTTGGCATTCTCGCGGAACTCGGCACGGTTGGAGCCCATCATAGCCAGATACTGGTCCAGAGTCAGGCCTGCACCCTTCATACGCTGCTCATAGTCGTCGACAACACGGTCAGCCTCAAACTCGACCATAGCATCGGGGACTTCCATCTCGGTGGTCTCAATCAGCTTGGTCAGGATGGCGCCCTCGAACTCACGAGAAGCTTCGTCCTCACGACGCTCACGCAGCTTCTTCTCCAAATCAGCCTTGAATGCCTCCAGAGTGTCGAACTCGGAAACATCCTTTGCAAACTCGTCGTCGATCTCGGGAGTCTGTGCTTCCTTGACTTCGTGAACAGTAACCTTGAAGATGACAGCAGCGCCAGCCAGCTCCTCAGCTCCGTAATCCTCGGGGAAGGTCACATTGATTTCCTTCTCCTCGCCAGCCTTGGTACCGATCAGCTGATCCTCGAAACCGGGGATGAAGGAACCGGAACCCAGCTCCAGGGGGAACTTCTCGCCCTTGCCGCCTTCAAAAGCGACACCGTCCTTGAAGCCCTCGAAGTCGATGACAACAGTGTCACCGTTCTGAGCGGCACGCTCAACGGTCACCTGACGGGTAGCACGGGTGATGAAGGGCTTCAGCTCAGCGTCCACATCCTCAGCGGTGATGACGACCTCAGCCTTGGGAGCCTCGACGCCCTTGTACTGACCCAGAACGGGCACGGGACGGATAGCGATGGTAGCCTCAAAGACAAAGCCGTCCTTGCCCAGCTCCTTCACCTCGACAGAGGGATAGCCAACCATGTCCAGACCAGACTCCTGAACGGCCTCAGCCAGGGCAACGGGATACAGCTCGTTGATTGCATCCTCATAGAACACATCAGAGCCATACATCTGCTCGACCAGCTTGCGGGGGGCCTTGCCCTTGCGGAAGCCGGGCAGTGCGATTACGCCTTTATTCTTGCGGTAGACCTTCTCAACAGCGGCGTCAAATGCCTTGGCGTCCACTTCGACGGTCAGAACTGCGGTGTTCTTTTCTTTCTTTTCCACATTCTTCAGATTCATTGGTTTCTTCCTCCTACATGCCCCAAAGGGCAAAATATGCGTTGGTCACACAATATCATGCCTATTCTAGCAGAATAGTGCAGAAAATGCCAGTCCTTTTTTTAGTTTTCACAAATTTTTAACGGATGAAAATCTAAATAGTCACCGGAAACCAGATGGTACTCCACGGAACCGTGCAGACCTTCGATGGCCAAACGGTGGCTTTCACTGTGCAGGTGGCCGTAATAACAAGCTTTTACTTGATATTTTTCCAGTAGTTCAATAATTTCATTGCATCGGTATCCACGGTAGAGCGGCGGATAATGAAGAAATGCCAAGCGTTCCTTCTCCCCAGCGGCTTTCAGCGATGCCTCCAAGCGCATCAGTTCCCGTCGGAACACCTTCGGGTTCTGGCCGGGCTTGTCTTCGTCAAAAAACCAGCCACGGGTACCGCAGATGGCGTAGTTGCCATATTCATAGCAATTATTATGGAGTAGGTTCAAGGTGGTAAAGCCATGGCCCGCCCAAAACTGGTATGTTTTATTTCCTGTGGTCCACCAGTAATCGTGGTTCCCTTTTAGAATGATTTTTCGACCGGGAAACGAATCGATGAATGCAAAATCTTCGGTCGATTCTTCCAAACTCATCCCCCAAGAGATATCCCCAGCCAACACCAGGGTGTCCTCGTCCTTCAGGACGGAAAGCCCCTCACGGAGCTTGTCCACATATCCGGCCCATTTGCCACCAAACACATCCATGGATTTTTTGGAACGAAAGGACAGGTGTGGATCTCCCAAAACATAAAGTGCCATATCAATTCAAGAAGTCCAGCACAACATCGGACAGCTGCTCTTTTTCTACACAGAGGGAAAAGCGGCAGGGCTTTTCTTTCAACCGTTCCAGTGGTGCAGGAGTGGGTATCTGCGTGACTTCGTGCAGACGATCCAACTGAGCAAGCCCGTCGGGCAGATCAGATACTTCAATGGACCGAAGGACGGTATCACTGAATTTAAAGGGACTTGCAGTGGATACAACAAGAGTGAGGGTATCATCTCCGGTTGCCTCACGATACTGCTCTCGCACATGGACGGCCACCGCAGTATGGGGGTCCAACAAATGGTGATGGTCCTTCCAGTAACGGCCGATGGTTGCCCTTGTTGCATCTTCGTCGGCATAGCCGGCGGCGAAACAAGCAGAAAGCTTTTTCTTTAGTAACTCATTTGCCTCGTAACGCCCGGTGTCTGCAAGCTGATCCATATAAGACGACACCAGCACAGTATCTCCACCCGTCAGCGCAAACAGCAGTCGCTCTAGATTGCTGGAAATCAGAATATCCATAGACGGGGATTCTGTATGATAGAACGGCCGGTTTCGATCATAGATGCCGGTGGTCAAAAAATCCGTCAGCACATGATTTCGGTTTGAAGCACAAATCAGCTTGTCGATGGGGACGCCCATCTGCTTGGCGTAGTATGCGGCCAAAATATTGCCGAAGTTTCCGGTGGGAACACAGACATGGATTCGGTCGCCCAAAGAGATGGTTCCCTGCTGAACCAGCTCCGCATAAGCGGAAACATAGTAGACGATTTGAGGAAGCACACGCCCCCAATTGATGGAGTTGGCCGACGAGAAGAAATAACCTCGCTCGTTCAGCGTATTTCGAAGCGCCGGATCCGAAAATAAGTGCTTTACACCGGATTGTGCATCATCAAAGTTGCCAACCACAGCACAAACACCTACATTCTCCCCTTCTTGCGTACGCATTTGCAGTTCCTGCACCTCTGATACGCCATTTTGGGGGTAGAATGTAAGAATTTTGGTTTGCGGCACATCCTTGAAGCCTTCCAGCGCTCCCTTCCCGGTATCACCGGAGGTTGCAGCAAGAATGCAGGCTGTTCTGGACTCCTGATTCTTCTGCAAAGACGCAGAGAGTAAATGGGGCAGCATTTGAAGCGCCATATCCTTAAAGGCACAGGTAGGTCCGTGCCAGAGCTCCAGACAAGCGGTACTGTGGTCCAGTGTGTGGACCGGAGCAATTTCCGGTGTATCGAAGGTCATGCTTGAATACGCCTTGGTTGCATAAACAGCGAGTTCTTCCGCAGTAAAATCATCCAAATAAAGTCCCATCACATAGGCGGCTCTTTGAGCGTAGGACATTGACATGAGCGTTTTCCATGCATCATGAGCCAACACGGGAAGCTCTGCCGGAACAAACAGTCCGCCCTCACGGGACAGTCCCTGTGCGATGGCTTGCGCAGGGGTATAGTGCAGGTGCGGATCTCTCGTACTCAGGTAGTACATACCTCATTCACCATCCTCATCAGGTTGTTGAAATAGAGGTTCTGAAGCAACGGCTCGGGATAATTGCGTTGCAGCAAATATTCGTAAAAGTCCAGCCAATTCCACGCTCCAGAAAACCCCTCCGGAAGATCGGAGCAACCGTCCCAGTCACCGCCCAATGCGACCGTGTGTTCTCCGCCCAGCGCCAAAAAATGGTCCAGATGCCGCCGCAGAGTATCCATTGTGACCGGAGCCTTGCCGAGAAAGGCACAGTAACAGTTCAATCCGACAATTCCATGATTTTTAATTATGGCATTAAATTGGCAGTCGGTCAAGTTTCTTGTGTGGAAAAACTGGGCTCTGGAATTGGAGTGGCTGGCCATGATCGGTTTCGTAGTGTGTTCGATTACATCCCAAAAACCGGCATCAGACAGATGGGAAACATCAATCAGCATTCCAAGTTCGTTCATCCGCTGCACAAACCGGACGCCTTGGTCGCTCAATCCTCGTTCCGGGTCCTCTGCATGACTGCCTGAAAAACGGTTCGCGTGGTTCCATGTGAGATTGACTGCTCGAACACCTTGGTCATAAGCCAAAGTGAGCCTGTTTAGGTCGCAATCCAACAGTTCAGCCCCTTCTATTGAGAGCAGTGCGGCAAGTTTTCCCTGCTGCATCGCAGAGTGGATATCCACACCCCTGCGGCAGGGAACTACTCGGTCGGAATAGCGAGCACATTCCTGATGATATGCAGCAATCTGGGCAGACACACTTTCCTCATGCCCAGGGACAGCAGTGTCATAATAGACGGCAAAAAACTGTGCCGCCGGAGCAAACAAGGAAATTCGATCCAAATTCCACTGGTCGGTGTCTACATTTAGATGTCGGCCCTTGCTGCGGACCATACGACTTAGAGTGTCACAATGGGCATCAAAATACGGAATTGACATACTACACCTCACCAAAATGCTTGCTCGATATAGTTTAATGTGGGATGTTTGGTTTCTGTGCCATCTGGAGCATACACTTCCGCCACATCGAAGCGGCACTGTGCAGATGCATACTCCGGGTGCTGAGACAGAAAATATTCTGCGGTAATGCGGATTCGGCTCTGTTTTTGCAGCGTAACCTGCTCCCTTGCTGCGGCAAAACGGGCATTCTTACGCAGTTTTACCTCTACAAAGGCCAACACATGTCCCTTTTGGGCAATCAGGTCAATTTCTCCCATGCGACAGCGAAAGCCAGTAGCAACCAACTGATAGCCGTGTTTTGTGAGCCACTTCCCTACCTGCATTTCACCCCATTTTCCCACCAGCGTGGTGTTGCTGCTCATAAGTTCTTCAAAAAGGACAGCCGATGAATGGGACAGGGACCGTACTTACGCAGCATTTCGTAATGCAGCTTGGTTCCATATCCTTTGTGCTGTTCAAATTTATATTCCGGGTACCGTGTTGCCATGTCCAGCATATAGCGGTCACGGGCGACTTTGGCCAGAATGGATGCAGCGGAAATCGAAGCGGACAAGGTGTCCCCTTTGACCACCATACGATTCGGGATAGAGATGCCTTTGTTTCGGTTGCCGTCAATCAGTGCAAAGTCCGGAACCGGATTCAACTGGTGAATGGCAAGATCCATGGCTTTCATTCGTGCGTTGAGGATGTTGATCTCATCGATTTCTCGTTCGTTCACCGAGGCAATGGCCCAAGCGACAGCCTGTTCCTGAATGAGGTCAAACAACCGTTCCCGGCGTTTTGGCGTAACCTTTTTGGAGTCTGTCAAATACGGAAGGTCATATTCTTCTGGCAGAATGACTGCGGCCGCATAGACCGCACCGGCCAATGGACCGGCACCGGCCTCATCACAGCCACAAACCACAGCATAGCCCTGCTGGTGGGCTTCATGCTCTAATGAAAGAAATTCGTGCTCCATTTATTTTATATCCTCCGGATACTCCAAAGTGAACTGACCCAACACACAAGAACGATATTCCTCTAACAGGACACGGCTCATGCGCTCGAAGTTGACTTCGCCGCCGGAAATCAGGAAGCCACGCTTTCGGGCTGCCGCTTCCAGAAGCTCCCAGCCCTGAGCATCTTCCGGAATATCGATTTTATAGCGTGTCGTGATTGCATCCGGATACCGAGCGGCTAAAAGAGTCATCAAGTTGCAGGCAAGCTCTTCAATGTCCATGATGTCGTCCTTGACAGCGCCGGTATAGGCCAGATTCATACCAATGGACTGATCTTCAAATTTCGGCCAGAGAATACCGGGGGTATCCAGCAGCTCCATCCCGCTGTCCACGGTGACCCACTGCTTACCACGGGTCACGCCGGGGCGATTCTGGGCAATGGCAGACTTTCGGCGGGCAACCTTATTGATAAAGGTAGACTTACCCACATTAGGAACGCCAACCACCATAGCACGGACTTTGCGCCCAACCTGTCCCTTGGCGGCCCAAGATTCGATCTGCTCCTTGAGCAGACCACGGACCACCGGAGAAAACTGATTGACACCCTTACCGGAATTTGCATTGGTTTCAATCACCGACCAACCTTTGCTGCGGAAATACTCTGCCCAAGCTTTGTTTCCTTCCGGATCGGCCTGATCAGCACGATTGAGGATGATCAAGCGGGGTTTATTGCCCAACAAATCATCCAGATCGGGGTTTCGGCTGGAAATGGGAATACGGGCGTCCACGATTTCTGCGACCACATCCACCATTTTTAAGTTTTCAGCGATCATTCTGCGGGTTTTGGCCATATGGCCGGGGTACCACTGCACATGCATCTCATGTCACCTGCTTATCTATAGATTTTAATTCAAAAAAGAGCTGAATACGCAAAAAGGAGCGGTTTCCCGCTCCCATTTTTGCATTGAGAATTACAGCTTCTCCTTGACCTTGGCTGCCTTGCCCACGCGGTCGCGCAGATAGTACAGCTTGGCACGGCGGACCTGGCCACGACGGACGGTCTCAACCTTAACCACATTGGGGGAGTTGACGGGGAAAACCTTCTCCACGCCGACGCCGTAAGAAACACGACGGACAGTAAAGGTTTCGCCGACACCGCCATGCTTCATAG
>JARIAU010000011.1 GCA_029257695.1 Oscillospiraceae bacterium | reverse complement strand
TCTCTTTTTTATACAATTTCTATTATTAGAACATTGCTCATCAGCTCTTACAATTATTCTTATCTCAGACCTATCATATTTTATTTTGTCTCTGCATGCCATGTAAAACTATTTATAAAAGAAATTTCTTTCTCCAAAAAAGATACAGAAAGCCAATAAGCATCCCAATGACGATAGATCCGGGAAAGAAAGCGGGCACACTGCATGGCGTTCATGCAATCCGGCAGGCTGACATCATCCATCACAACACCAATTTCGTCCTTGGCGAGGGGCAGAGCTTGACTCTGGTCCTGCCCCAGCAGAGTGATGGTACCGCTGTCCTTGTGGATCATGTCCAGAATCAGCTTGATGGTGGTGGATTTTCCGGCCCCGTTTTCACCAATCAAGCCCAGGATACAGCCGCTGGGCAGGGTGAGATTCAGAGTTTGAAGCTGAAAGCCGGAAAAGGATTTGGTGAGTCCTTTGAGTTCCAATGCGTTCATGGTTGTTCCTCCATTGTGAAGCGAAGCAGTTCGAGCAGTTCATCTGTACCGAGTCCGCAGGCCTTGGCCAGCGGAACAATCTGCTCCAGATGCTGTTCGATCTGTTTGAGCAGCTCCTCCCGCTGTAATTCCGGGTTTTTCGGGGCCACATAACATCCCTTTCCCGGTACCGTGTAAAGAAAACCGTCGGTTTCCAGTTCTTCATAGGCTCGTTTTGTGGTGATGAAGCTGATGCGAAGATCTTTGGCTAACCCTCGGATGGAAGGCAGCAGAGTGTTCTCCTGCAAGGTGCCGTTGAGGATCTGCTGCTTGATCTGGGTGTAGATCTGATCGTAAATCGGCGCTCCGCTTTTGTTGTCGATTAAAAGCTGCATGGTTGGTTCCTCCAGTTAACTGTGTATATAGAGTATATACAGTAGATACAGTATTGTCAAGCAAAAAAACAAGGAAGAGTGCTTCCGGTGGAAGCCTCTTCCTTGCTTGAGAAAAATCAGGTTTTTTCCTGAAAGATGGTGCCACAGTTCCGGCAGGTGATGGTCACCTTGCCTTTTCCGCGGGGCACACGCAGGATGGTGGAACAGGAGGGGCATTTGAAGTAGACATGATCCCGATCCCGTGCCTGGCTGCGCTTGCGGTGGAACCAGTGAATCACCGGACCTGCGACTCTTAGGTATGCTTCGTTTTCCCGTCTGCGCCGGTCATAGTTGCGGCTCATCATGCGGAACAGGGAGTAGAAGATGCAGACATAAGTGAGGGTGCTTAGGAGGACGGAAGGCAAATAACCCCGAACAAACAGGTTGATGAACCAAAGGACCCAAAACAGCACCAGCAGGAAGGTATTCAGTTGATCCGTTCCGTAGCGGCCATACATCATACGGCTTAAGAAATTGCGAATCACAGCGATACTCCGTTCTTTTTAATGTATTCCTATCTTAATACGGAAAAACGAACCCGTCAATGAAGGAAAAATGAACTTTGTGTAAATCTCTTGCCATGGGGCGGAAATTCCCCTATACTGAAGGGGAACTTGGAAATAAGGAGGTCCTGTTATGGATCGTGTCGATAAACAAAACTATTATCTGGACATTGCCCAGAGTGTGATGAAGCGCTCCACCTGCCTGCGCCGCAACTACGGAGCGATTATTGTTCGCAACGATGAGATTCTCTCCACCGGCTACAATGGTGCCCCGCGAGGACGGAAAAACTGTGTGGATTTGGGCCGCTGTACGCGGGAAGAGCTGCAGGTGCCCTCCGGCCAGCGGTATGAGTTGTGCCGCAGCGTGCACGCCGAAGCCAATGCCATCATTTCGGCGGCTCGTCGGGATATTTTGGGTGGTACGCTGTATTTGTCCGGTCGGGATGCCAAAACCGGCGAACTGCTCCACGATGCCACCTGCTGCTCCATGTGCCGCCGGTTGGTCATCAATGCCGGCATCGCAAAGGTGGTCATCCGCAACACGGAGACCGAATATACAGAAGTGGATGTGGAGGAATGGATCCGGGAGGACGACACCATCCCTGATGCAGAATAAGCAGTGCTTTGCGCCCCGCCGGGCTTCGGCGGGGCGTTTTTTGGTTGAAATGGAGCAAGATGGGCTATACTGACGGAGCAGGGGAGAGTCCGATGCAGGGAAATGGTGTGTAGGTTGTCGAAGGCTTTGGGAAAAAAATCCTTGAAGGAACCGAGCAGACCATGTTATAATTCCTATATCGTGCAAGGTAGATCGGTGCCTTCGGAACGAAGGAACGGACCGATTTGCTGCGGTTTCAACCCCTGTGAGGAACGGACAGGCAGGGCGCTCAACGGGTGCGACAGCACGAAACCACCCGCCATCATGCGTCGGACAAGGCTTTTTTTAGCGAAACGGGAGGCACAGCACCAGGCGAAGCAGGGTCTGGTGCGGCAGACCATGGAGATAAGAAAAGGCTCTGTTGTGCTGCACAGGTGCGGCATTTGCCCGCTCCGTTCAAGTACATCTGAAATCAGTGTTATTTGTGACTAAATAAAGGAGAATATTGAATTATGGCAGAAAAATTGAAGATTATTTCTCTGGGCGGCCTGAATGAGATCGGCAAAAATCTCACCGTCTATGAGTATGGCCAGGATATCATCGTAGTCGATGTGGGCATGGGCTTTCCGGATGACGATATGTACGGCGTGGATGTGGTGATTCCGGATGTGTCCTATCTCATCAAGAACAAGGACCGTATCCGTGGCATTTTCCTCACCCATGGCCACGAGGACCACATCGGTGCCCTGCCCTATGTGCTGCGCAGCATCAATGCTCCCATCTATGCCACCCGCATGACGGCCGGTCTGGTGGAGCTGAAGCTGGAGGAGCATAAGCTGCGGGACAAGGTGAAGCTGAACACCTGCGAGGCCGGGGAGGTCATCCGCTGCGGCAAGTTCAGCGTGGAGTTTATTCACATCAACCATTCCATTGCGGATGCAGTGGCCTTCGCCATCACCTGCCCTCTGGGTACGGTGGTGCATACCGGCGACTTCAAGATCGACCCCACCCCCGTGTCCGGCGGCATGATTGATTTGGCCCGGCTGGGTGAGCTGGGCAACAAGGGTGTGCTGGCCATGCTGTGCGACTCTACCAATGTGGAGCGACCCGGCTACACCAAGAGTGAGCGTTCTGTGGGTGACAGCTTTGATGCCCTGTTCAAGGGCTGCGAGGACCGCATTATTGTCACTACCTTTGCGTCTAATGTGGATCGTATCCAGCAGATCATCAATGTGGCGGCTCGTTATGGCCGTAAGGTGGCGGTCAGCGGCCGCAGCATGGAGAATGCCCTGCGAGTGTCCACACAGCTGGGTTATATGCATATTCCCGAAGGTGTGGTTGTTCCTCTGGAGCAGATCAAGAGCCTGCCGAAAAAGGAAGTCTGCATCATTACCACCGGCAGCCAGGGGGAGAGTACCTCTGCACTGACTCGGATTGCCTTCTCGACCCATCGCCAGATCGACATTCAGCCCGGCGACCGCATCATTCTTTCCGCCAGCGCCATTCCCGGTAATGAGAATTCCATCGGTGCCGTGATCAATGAGCTGTACCGCAAGGGAGCCGAAGTGGTCAATGAGCGTTCCGGTGCGCTTCATGTGTCCGGCCATGCCTGCCAGGAGGAGCTGAAGATCATCCACGCACTGGTGCGCCCCAAGTTCTTCATTCCGGTCCATGGTGAGCAGCGGCACCTCCGTGTGCATTCCAAGCTGGCGCAGGAAATGGGGATGGACCCCAGAAATATCGTGGTCAGCGATGTGGGCAAGGTCATTGAACTGTCGGCCAAGTCCTGCCGCATCAACGGCACCGTCCCTTCCGGCAATGTGCTGGTGGACGGCTACGGTGTGGGCGATGTGGGCAGCGTGGTGCTGCGTGACCGGAAACATTTGGCCGAGGACGGCATGATCGTGGTGGTCGTGTCCATGTCCGGCGAGGACGGCTGCGTGGTGTCCGGCCCCGATATTATCACCCGTGGCTTTGTCTATGTGAAGGAAAGCGAGCAGCTGATGGACGAACTGCGCAATATCGCCTGCCAGATCCTGGCAGACTGCGAGTGCCGCCATATTACGGATTGGGCCACCATTAAGAGCTCCCTCAAGGGTGAGTTGTCCTCCTTCCTCTACAAGAAAACCAAGCGTAACCCGATGATCCTGCCGGTCATCATGGAAGTGTAAGGGCATCTGACATCTTAGAGAGACCATATAAAAAGGTGGTAAAGTAAGATTTACCTGCCCGTAAATCGGATCAAAAACGAAGTGTATCGCAGAGCGATACACTTCGTTTTCTTTTTTGTGTTTCCGAGGATGGAGTGGTGGTCCTGCGGGATTTGTAGACACATCCATCCCTTTGCATTCGTTCTGCGGCAGTAAAATATATCGGTATCTATGTAATATATAGTTGACACAGAGAAAAAGATATATTACTATCAAGACAACAAAGGAGGCGATGACATGCCGAAGAATATGGCGTTGAAGCTGGCCCGCACCAAGAAGGATATGACGCAGAAAGACCTTGCCGAGCGCATAGGTGTGTCCCGACAGACCATCCATGCGATTGAAAAAGGAGAGTACAACCCCACAATCAAATTGTGCTTGAAGATCTGCTGGGCCCTGGATGCTCGATTGGATGAATTATTTTGGGAGGATGAGCAGGATGAAGAAGCGTAAATGTAATTTGGATGAGATGCAAGAGCAGAAGCTGCTCAAGATTGAGCACACCGCCTGCTGGATTGGATTTTTCGGACTGTTTGCAGCGATCTATGTCCAGTTGGCGATTGGAAACCGGGGGATTCAGGCCATTGGCGGAGAAGTTGTGGTGATTCTTGCCATGGGTATTTATATCATCGCAGGCTGTATCCGCAATGGCATTTGGGATCGCAACTTGAAGCCCAGTGCCAAAACAAACGGGATCATCAGCTTGATTTCCGGTTTGCTGTTTGGCGGATTTTGGGGTGTGATCAGCTATGTCCGCTATCATAAGCTGCTGGGTTCTCTGGCGACCTTTGTCGTGGCATTCCTAATGGTTGCCGGTATGGTCCTGCTGCTGTTGACCGTGTTGAGTGATGCGTATAATCGCAGAAAGCAGCATATGGATGCCGAAGCAGACGCAGAAGAAGAAAAGTAAACGGAATGCAGAACAATTTGCACTGCGGGATCGGAGAAAAGAAACCGGTGTGACCTTGTGTCACACCGGTTTTGTTCGAAGTGCTTAGAAAAAACGGGCAAGAGCCATGGAAGTGGAAAGAATTTCGGCAAACGCTTGATGTCGGATTGAGTATTCACTATAATGGTACTCAAATTAGAAACAAAAGGGCCCGCTTTTGGGATGATAAATGGCAGGTGGAAGTTGTGAGTCAGAAGAAAAAGCGGAACAAAGCAAAGCGAAAGGCAAATGCGTATAAAAAAGTGGATCAAGACCCCGGGCGCTCCTCATGGGGGGCGGCCATAGTGTCCTTTCTGAAGGAGTTTTTCTTGAATTCGGGAGATACAATTCTTCATTACGATTATGAGGACGAGTTGAGCCGGGAGGGAAAGCGGAAAAAGAACCTGATTTGGGGACCGTTGCTATTGAGCGGCGGCATTTCCATTGCACTGCTTCCGGTTCTGCGCTGGGATGCGGTTACGGAGGAATCATGGGCGGTACAGATCTTTTCGAGCCTTGTGGTGGTAGTGGCAGGGATTGGCATGGCAATCCATGGTTTTCTGAAGATCAAACACAGCCTAAAAAGCAAGGACGAGCCGAAAGAAGCGCAGTGAAACACAGCAAATATGGCAGCGTGTGGAGTGCCGCTTGGAAGGAAACACAAACAGCACAAAAGGCACTGCATTCATCGTAAGCGGAAAGGAAGTATACCATGGGAAACAGAAAAAGAAAGCAAAAAAAGACAATCTATGACGATTCGCTTGCCAGAATTTTCTTCAAAGCCGGAATGACCGTTTTTGTCGTTTTGATGCTTTGCTGTATCGTCCTGTTTTTCGTTCTCTTGTACCGAAGGGATGTGTATCCCGATGGGATGAAGCTCACTCGGTTTTGCTTTGCGTTTGCTGTGGTCTGCTCCTATGGACCGGCCGTGATCGGTTTGTTCAAAGTTTGGCATCAGGAACGCATGCTGGGCATTGCCTGGAAGGATCGAAACGATCAGGATCGGCCTGCATGGGAACGAGATTGGTATTTGGACTATGACCGTGGAGGATTTTTGCTCTGCCACCGTGCTTATATCCAGCGTATCCTCGGAGCCAAGGAAGAAACGGAATATGGCGATTATGGGGGCAGGAGAAAGGCATACTGCGTGATTTTTGAAGATATTGCCGGAAAACAACACACACTGCGGTTTTCTTCTGCGGTCTTGAAGCGGAATTTCTTACAGTGGTACCAAAAGTGTCCCGGCAAGAAAAAGAAGGTTGCAGAGGCGTGACCCGCATCCGGAATATAGAACTCCGTCTGACAAAGCGGCAGACGGAGTTTTTTGTGCAGTCAGGGCCCGAATGCGGCCCACGGGCAGAGAATGAAATGAAAAACCGATGGCCTCTGATGAGCACCATCGGAACAAAGAAAAAAGGAAAGAGTGGAGAAAAAACTCATTCATATTATAATTGGAGGCAAAAAAGAAGTCAAGAAAAAGTTTGAAATTCGGAACAAAACTTTTGAAAACATTTCATATAAAGTGAAAAATAAGGAATGAACTGAACTTTTTTGAGAAATTGCACTGGACTTGCGGCGCAGATGGTGATAAAATACCAGAAGTTTGAAGCGAAACGAGAGAAGGGAGAATTACAAATGAAAAAAGAGCGTAAACCGATTCCGGCAGGGGGTATCCGGAATGCTTTCCAAGAACTGGGGATACCGAAAACTCTGCTTCTGGGTCTCCAGCATATGTTTGCCATGTTTGGCGCCACGATTCTGGTGCCCATCCTGATCGGCAACTATTTCGGAATGGCCCATCCCCCCATTCAGGTCACGCTGTTCTTCGCCGGCGTCGGCACCCTGTTCTTCCATGTCTGCACGAAGCTGAAGGTTCCGGCCTTTTTGGGCTCCTCCTTTGCCTTCTTGGGCGGCTTTGCCAGCGTGGCAAACTTGAATGACGGCATCTATGCCAATATGGACAGCGTGGAAAAGTTACAGTACGCTTGCGGCGGTGTGGTGGTTTCCGGCCTGTTGTACCTGGTGCTGGCGCTGGTCATGAAGGTGGTCGGAGTCAAGCGGGTGATCCGCTTCCTGCCTCCGGTGGTGACGGGTCCCATGATCATTCTGATCGGCCTGAGTCTGGCTCCGTCTGCGGTTCATAATGCCGCCCAGAACTGGGTGCTGGCCGGAATTGCCCTGATCGTCATCGTGGTGTGTAATATCTGGGGCAAGGGTATGGTGCGCATCATTCCCATTCTGCTGGGTGTGGTGATCGCTTATCTGGCGGCCGTGGTGTTCCAGTTTGTGTTCCATGTGACCAATCCGGACGGCTCGGCCATTCTGGACTTCTCCGGTGCGGCGGCCTGTGCTTCGGAGGGATTGTTGGGCTTTATTAACCTGCCTGAATTCAAGCTGGCCAAGTTTGATCTGACGGCGGTGTTTATTATGGCACCCATTGCCATTGCCACGATGATGGAGCATATCGGCGATATTTCCTCCATTTCTGCTACGGTGGGCGAGAATTATGTGGAAGATCCCGGATTGCAGCGCACGCTGGTGGGTGACGGCATCGCCACCGCTATGGCGGGTATGTTTGGCGGCCCGGCCAACACCACCTACGGTGAAAATACCGGCGTTCTGGAGTTGAGCAAGGTCTATGATCCCCGTGTCATCCGTCTGGCTGCGGTCTATGCCATTGTGCTGTCCTTCAGCCCCTTTGTGGCCCGGATCATCGGCTCGATCCCCAGCAGCATCATCGGCGGTGTGTCCTTTGTCCTCTATGGTATGATTTCTGCGGTGGGTGTCCGCAATGTGGTGGAAAATCAGGTCGATTTCCGCAATAGCCGCAATCTGATCATTGCCGCTTTGATTCTGGTCACCGGTCTGGGCTTTACCGAAGGCCTGACCTTCACCATCGGTACCACGGCAGTCACGCTGACCTCTTTGGCTCTGGCCGCTCTGGTGGGGATTGCTGCCAATGCAATCCTGCCCGGCAAGGATTATGTGTTCCATGGCGACAACGAAGCCAAGCTGAAGACCAGTTCCGAGAAGATTCCTACCCTCAGCGATGCTGAGTTGGAGGATTGATCGGACTGCTTGAAAACGGGAAAACCGCCATCTCAGATTTGAGATGGCGGTTTTGTTTTGGATGCGGAGCAAAAACGACCTTATCACGGAACCAGAGAATGGAGGTCTGAAAGAAAGCAGAGCATGGAAGTTCCGTCAAAGGTGGAGCCAAGGCAGCCATAGCGGATCAACCGAACCGGAAAATACAGGAGATCCACAAAATGAACGCACTTTGTGGAAAAGAGCGGAATGCTTTCGGGAGGGATCGGCTCTTTTGGGGGAAATCCGGACAGGATTGTGGATAAAAAACAAGCAGAGGAATTCCTCTGCTTGTTTTTGCACATACCATCAATAGCGATTCACATTGCCGGAGATGAGCAGGGTGGGCAGCAGCCACAGTCCGAGGAACAGCAGCACATTGACCGGAGACAACGAGGCAAAGGCACTCATTGCGGTCAGGTAGTAGCCCATGGCCAGACCCACCAGAGAGGCAAGGATTGTGGCAATCAGATTGAGCCGCACAGCGGAGCGGAGTTTGCGGCAGCCCACGATGGTTTCTGCATAAGATTCCACATTGTCTCGGCTCAGCAAGGCGGTTAGAATGGGGGAATGCTCCTGCTCCGGTTCAGTCAGCTCCATGCGGCGCTCCACCGGGGGGTATTCCATCCGCTCCACCGGAATTTTCAGCTTCTGTCGCACCATGGAGGGATTCACATTGAAATCCCGAGGGACCAGGACCGGCACCAGATGGGTTTGCAGCAGCGACTGCACGGCAGGCCGGACGGAGTTGGTCTTGGCGTAGTTCAAAGCAAAGATGCCCCGGAGGGATCCGTCAATGGCGCAGAAAACAGCGTTGGTTACCTTCAAGTCCTGCGGAAGAGGCACATCCATCACGGCCATAAAGGAGGCGGAGCCGACCATGATCTGCTCGCCACGAATAACACCGCTGAGACCGCCGGCTTCATAGCAGCGGAACTCGTCCACCCGGCGATAAAAACCGCCCTGTGTGCGGACCAGACTGTCAAAGGGATGGGACAGGGCGGAACCGGATACCCGAATCAGGCTGGCGGCACAGCCCACCAGTTTTTCCAGTGAAATATCGCCGAAAACCTTGATGCCGTTAAACTGGATCGAACCGGCAGGGAACAGATCGGTGTCGGTGATGAGCACGCCGCCGCTTCCGGATGAGGCATCCACACCGGGCCAGCCGGCCACCGCAGCACCGCTGCGTTCCAGACGACGGGTAAGCCGCAGCCATGGCTGGGAAAAGCACAGGATTGCAGACAGGGGACTGGCTGCAATCAAAATCACGGACAGACTCCAGAGGAATTGTTCGGGTTTCTTCTGGGCCGCGCTGACCAAACCGGCAAACAACAGGGCGGCAAGCAGCAGCAGGGGAGCGAAACGGGATTGCAGCAACTCTGCGCTGCTGGGAGCCTGGATTTGAGCACCGAAGCCCTCGGTTCCACCCTGTTCTTTGGTGAAGGTGTTCCGGGCGTTCCAAAGCTCCGGATCCTTCGTGATGCGTTTGGGATCCTGCGCCACAGAGGCCTGGCGGCAGGCACGCTGATTGGCCCGTTTGCGGTCATAAGCGCCCCAAGTAAGACAGAACATCAGCAGAGAAGCGGGGGTGCTGTAAGGGAGAGGGCCGGCTCGGCCCACAAAGATGTAAAACAGTGCGTCCAGCAGTGTGATCAACACGGCAAGGCTGGACAGAGAGTGCAGGGTAAAGAGTTTTTTCTTCACGCTGGCCAAGCCCATCCAGATCACATCCAGACTGAAGACCAGAGCCCACCCGGCCAGCCACAGCTGAAGCATGGCCATCAGACGAAAGTCCGTGCGGAGGAACTGGGGGAGAGGCAGGGGGAACAGACCGTCCACGGCGAGGCTCAAGTAGGTGTTGAGCAATGTCAGCACAGCCAAAATGGAAATGCGCTGGCTCATGAAGTTCATACCGGTGGAATAGATGCGGCTCAGCTCCTGCACAGGAAGATCCGCTTCCGGACGGCGGGGTTTCCGAAGGAAACGAGGCATCTTTGGCTTGTGCTCCGGAGGCGCCTCGTCGTCCTCTTCATCGGTGCCGGGAATGTATTTTTCAGCCATCTGCACATCTTCGCTGGTGTCAGCGGCTTGAGAAAACATATTGTCTGCAAAGGCATCCGCCTTGGCCTTCCACCGGGCAAACCGTCCGGCGTTGGGCGCCACAGCCTCTTCCTCTGGAGCAGCGGCACGGTAATCCTCGTGGATTTCCGGTTCCGGAGCCTTGCGGGAGCGCACCTTTTTAGGGGTGTAGCCATCGGGGCGGCTGTTGTCTTCGTCGTCCTCAAAGACTTCCTCCGGCATCTCATCGGGTGGGTCCTCCCAAGCGGAGGGACTGGAAAATGCTGGTTTGGGAAGTTCGATGCCGGGGAACAGGAGCAGCTTGCTCTTCAGCTTCGGTTTCTCCGGATCGGAGAGAACATCGGGCTGAAATTCGTCCGAATCCCAAACCACGGGGGGCATGGTGGGTGCGTCTTCCGGATCAGAGGAGTCGGGGGAGGGCTCCGCTTCTGTATCCTCATCCGCATCGGAGGGAAGGTCGGGGGTAAGAATGGAAGTAAAATCCGGCGCTTCTGGAAGTGCTTCCTCCGTCTCCGTTGCATCGTCCGAAGAACAGAGAGCGTCAAAATCCGGCGCATCGGGGAGCGGTTCTTCCGTCCCTATCTCGTCATCCGAGGGAAAGAGAGCGTCGAAATCCGGTTCTTCGGGGAGCGGACCGTCCGCGACCGCTTCCCTGTCTTCGGCATAAAAAGCGGCAGACATCGGTTCGGTCATCGGTGCTTCGTCCGGAATGTCCGGAGCAGGGAGAGGATCGAAAGGAGGCTCTTCTGCCAGAGGGACCTCTGGCTCTGTGTGGGGTGCAGAAGGGGTATCGTCGTAAATCTCAGCCATGATGTCCTCCAGCGTTTCCTCGGAAGCGGTGACTCCGGTCAGAAGATCGTTGAGGTCATAGAGATCGTTATTCGGTTTTTTGCTGTTTCCAGCCATGTGCTAATCTCCTTCGATTTCGGTGCGGGGAATGGGTGCTCGTCAATTCATGCGCTGACGCACGGCTTCATAAAGCAGGATGGCGGCAGCGGCAGAGGCGTTGAGGGAGTCCAGCTCGCTCTTCATAGGGATGCTGACGGTAAAGTCACACTCTTCGGTGACAAGGCGGCTCATGCCGGAGCCTTCGCTGCCAATCACAATGGCGGCGGGCCCCTTCAGATCGGCCTGATACAGGGAAGTAGTGCCGTTCATGGCGGCGCCGAAGACCCAAACACCTTCCTGCTTCAATTCCTTGAGGAGGGCGGTAATGTTGGGAACCCGGGCCACAGGGATGTGGCTGACGGCACCGGCACTGGTCTTGGCCACCACGGCGGTCAGACCGGCGGAGCGGCGCTTGGGGATGATGACGCCGTGAGCACCGGCACAGCAGGCGGTGCGGATGACGGCGCCCAGATTGTGAGGGTCACTCAGTTCGTCACACACCACGATCAGCGGGGCTTCGCCCTTCTCCCGGGCGGCGGCAAGAATGTCGTCTACGCTGGCGTATTCCCGCACGGCGCAGGCGGCGATGACGCCCTGATGGGAGTGGGTCACACTCATGTGGTCCAGCTTGCGCTTGTCCGCATCCACAACCACAATGCCACGGGCCCGGGCGGTGGATGCAATGTGCCCCAGAGCGGCGTCGGTCTCGCCCTTGAGGATGTAAATTTTGTCGATCACCGTGCCGGTGCGCAGCGCCTCGGTCACGGCGTTGCGGCCTTCGATGATGCCGTCTGCCCCAGCTTCGGGCACAGGGCGGCGGGAGTTATAATCTGCCATAATTCGGCCTCCTGTAGTCATAACAATTCATTTCAAAGTATAGCACAAAACCGGAGGGGAAGAAAGGGGAATATTTTGAAGAAAATACGAAAAAAAGCGGTGGAACGCTCGGAAGTCCTTCACAGATTGTTTACGGGTGTTTCCTTGTAAAGCCAAATGGATTGTGATATATTTGAACTAATATTCCTGAAGTGGGAGGATCAAATCCTTGAATAACAAAAATAATCAACGAAATGGAAAGGGCGGCGGACCGAAGAAAAATGTGATGGGGATCATCTCCATCGTGCTTTGGGCAGTGATCATTGTCGTCCTCATCAACTATTTCACCTCAAGTGCCGCCCTTAGCGGACAGGTGGAAATCAAGTTCAGCGAACTGGTCGATCTGGTTGAACAGGATCAGGTGGCAGAGGTCAAGCTGGAACAGGGAAAGTATACGATTTCTCTGAAAGAAGACGCCCAGAAGGGCTGGATGGAAGAGTATTACGGGGACAAATATCGGGATGACCTGAAAATGCCCGCCATCTATACGGCCCCCCTCAGCTACACCGATTTTCTGGTGCTGCTGCAGGAGCATGGGGTGGCATACTACACGCCCTATCAGGCCAACAGCTTTATGATGGACTTCCTGCTCACATGGCTGCTGCCTATGGTGGGTACGCTGCTGCTGATGCTGCTGCTGTTCCGCCTGCTCAGCAAACGCATGGGCGGCGGAATGGGCATGGGGGTCGGCAATGTGGGCAAGGCCAATGCCAAAATGTATGTGGAAAAGTCCACCGGTGTCACCTTCCGTGATGTGGCCGGACAGGACGAAGCCAAGGAATCGCTGGAGGAGATCATTGATTTTCTCCACAATCCCGGCAAATACACCGCCATCGGTGCCAAGCTGCCCAAGGGCGCGCTGCTGGTGGGTTCCCCCGGTACCGGTAAGACGCTGCTGGCCAAGGCAGTGGCGGGTGAGGCAAAGGTGCCCTTCTTCTCGATTTCCGGTTCCGATTTTGTGGAAATGTTTGTTGGTGTGGGTGCAAGCCGTGTTCGTGACCTCTTCAAGGAAGCGGCTAAGATGGCGCCCTGCATCATCTTTATTGATGAGATCGACACCATCGGCAAAAAGCGTGATGCCGGCGGCATCGGCGGCAATGATGAGCGTGAGCAGACCCTGAACCAGCTGCTGGCCGAGCTGGACGGCTTTGACCCGACCAAGGGTGTCATTGTGTTGGGCGCCACCAACCGCCCCGAGGTCTTGGACAAGGCATTGCTGCGTCCCGGTCGGTTTGACCGACGGATCACCGTGGATCGGCCCAACTTGGCCGGTCGTCTGGCCACCTTGCAGGTGCATACCCGCAACATCCGCCTCTCGGAGGATGTGGACCTGAAGAAAATTGCCGCTGCTACGGCAGGCTGCGTGGGTGCGGACTTGGCCAACTTGGTCAATGAGGCGGCTCTGCGTGCGGTTCGTATGGGACGCTTTGCCGTCAATCAGAACGACCTGTTGGTGTCCTTCGAGATGGTCATTGCCGGTGCAGAAAAGAAGGGCACCGTGCTGACGGAGAAGGAAAAGAAGCTGATCGCTTATCATGAGGTGGGTCATGCACTGGTGGCGGCCCGTCAGAAGGGGACCGAGCCGGTCAGCAAGATCACCATCGTACCCCATACCCAGGGCGCACTGGGTTACACCATGCAGACTCCGGAGGAAGAAAAATATCTGGAGGACAAGGATGAGCTGCTGGCCGATATGCGGACGCTGTTGGGCGGTCGTGCGGCAGAGTGGACAGTGTTCCATACCATGACCACCGGCGCCTCCAACGACATTGAGCGAGCCACCGATTTGGCTCGGAAGATGGTCACCATGTTCGGCATGAGCGAGCGCTTTGGCGTGATGGGTCTTGCTACGGTGCAGAACCGTTATCTGGACGGCACGGCCGGAATGAACTGTGCCGAAGCCACTGCTGCACTGGTGGACGAGGAAGTCCGTGGCCTGATGAACGATGCGTATCAGGCGGCCATCCGCATCCTGGAAGAGGATCGGGAGATGCTGGATCAGATTGCTGCTTACCTCTTGGAAAAGGAGACCATCACCGGTCAGGAAATGATGGCCATTCTGGAGGGCAGAGATCCTGCGCTGTGCGACAATTACGGAGCCAATTCCGGACGGAAAACCCGTCTGTCCGGCGATGTGGAGCCGCCTGCCCGGGCTATCCATATGATCAGTGAGGCTCCGGTCAATCCGAACTCCTATGAGGACAACACCGACGAGGAAACGCCGGATGCATCTGCGGAGGAATCACCGGAAGAATAAGTGCAAACCAACCAGCGGCATGACCAAAGTCATGCCGCTGATTTTTTTTGCGGGAAAAAAGTGCTCTCACTTCAAATGAAAACCGGCGTGTATGAGTCTCATACACGCCGGTTTTGTAGTTCGTCGCAGATGGCTGAACGCTTGAATCCATTCAAGCTTCGTGCTTGCGACATTCTTTGCTGTATTGATACAGGCTAAAGACAAAGACGCCCCACATTGGAAAAAGAAAGAAGACGAACAGAGGAAGGGAGGGGATTGCCGAACCCCAAAGGACGATGCCTGCTGTGTAGATCGCAGAAGCAGCAAAGAGCAAGATGGAGTCGGCGAGCTTTGCTGATTTTTTGCTCCGAGCAAAGATGCTAATCAAAAAAACTCCAAGAAACAGCATGGCACAGGACAAATGAAGGATGTAGATGAATTTATACTGCATCAGGTACTCGCTCAGCTGTGCGGGGGTGTATATTCCGGATTCTTCCAACGAACGAAACTGCTTCATGTTCTCAAATATCAACAGGATTTGGAGCAAACCGGCGGCGAAAAAGCACCATTTGGCCCACGGCTTTTTCAAATAGGTGAACGGAACTTGCTGATTCATACGAACCTCCTTTGTGAACGATCGAAGTTGGCATGCTCTGCAGAGTGGGTGGACTATGATTTTTCGCAGGTATTGTGGAAGATAAGACCTGTTTCGGGCAAATTTGCATTGTGGCGTGCGGATTACACCACAATGCCGCCGTTGGGGGCAATCACCTGTCCGGTGAGGAATTCAGAGCCGTCGGCACAAAGCCAGCGGACGCAGCGGGCCACCTCGTAAGGAGAGCCGATGCGGCCCAGCGGAGTCTCCTCTGCCAGAGCTTCCAGATCCTCCGGAGTCAGGTGGGCATTCATATCTGTGTCAATGACGCCCGGGGCCACACAGTTGACCCGGATGTTGGAGGGGCCGACTTCTTTGGCAAGCGCCTTGGTCATGGAGATGATGGCCCCCTTGGTGGCAGAGTAAGCAACTTCGCAGCTGCCGCCAACCTGGCCCCACATGGAGCTGAGGGTCACAATAGCACCTTTTTTCTGTTGGAGGAAGTAGGGCAGGGCGGCCCGAATGGTGTAGAAGGTGCCATCCACATTGACGGCAAACAGTCTGCGCCATGCTTCGTCTGTGACATGGGTGATGACATCCTGCGGCAGGGCAATGCCGGCGCAGCAAATCAAGGCGTCCGGCGTCCCCAGCTGTTGGACAGAGGTGTCAATGAAGTGCTTGACCTGCTCGGGATCGGATACATCGGCCTGCATGGCGAGCACACTGAGCCCCCGCAGGGTCAGCTCCCGGCACAGGGCCTGCGCTTCCTCTTCGGAATGCTGGTAGCAGAAGGCAATCTTCCACCCCTTAAAGGCAAATGCACGGACGACTGCGGCGCCGATGCCACGGCTGCCGCCGGTGATAAATACGGTACTCATAGGTGGAACCCTCCTGTCTGTAACGGCTGCCCCGAAGCGGGACAGGGTGTCAGGGGCAGAGAACGAAACTCGATGGATCCGTTCGGCCCTCGGTTTGGGTGGAATCCGGCGGCATGATGAGCCGCCTCCGATGCCACGAATTTTCTCCAGTATACTCTAGGAAAGGGTAGATTGCAAGATGGCGGTTCTCGGAAAGATTTCTAAACGAAATGACGAAAAACGAAAGTTCGAATTAGATTTATTTGTGCGATTTATAAATAACCTCTTGTATTCTGGAGATACATGATGTATAATATGCACATTGATGGAGGAAAAACACAGGCATTGCTTGTACAATTCGCCATGAAGCAACCTATTTCAGTAAGGAGAGATCCAACTATGAGTTATTCGGTACAGAACATTCGTAATGTCGCCCTTCTGGGCCACGGCGGTAACGGAAAGACTTCCCTTGTGGAAAGCATGCTGTATATGCTGGGAAAGATCGATCGTCTGGGCAAAACCTCGGACGGAAACACCGTTTGTGACTACGATGCAGAGGAAATCAAGCGCCGCATGACCATTTCCACGGCAATCGCTCCTCTGGAATATCATGGCTGCATGATGAATGTGCTGGACACCCCGGGCAACTTTGATTTTGCAGGCGAAGTGCAGTCTGCACTGCGTGTGGCGGAGCTGGGTGTGATTGTCTGTGACTCCAAGAGCGGACTAAGTGTCGGCACGGAGCGGGCCTGGAAGTATCTGGATCAGTACAAGATGCCCCGCTTCATCTACATTGCCAAAGCGGACGAGGACTGCGGCGACTTCAACGGCGCCTTTGCCACCCTGCGTGAGCATTTCGGTCGTTCCATCGCTCCGCTGCATATTCCCATCTGGGACGAGAATAAACATGTAACCGGAATTGTGGACATTCTCAACAAGCGTGCCTTCACCATTGATGAAAAGGGCGAGCGTGTGGAGATCCCTGTGCCGGAGGATAAGGTCAGCGTGGTCGAGGAGCAGTATGAGGCTCTGATGGAGTCCGTGGCCGAGACCAGTGACGAATTTATGGAGAAGTTCTTCAGCGGCGAAAGCTTCACCTATGCCGAAGTGCTGCAGGGACTGCGCACCGGCATCAAGGATGGTACCCTGGTACCCGTGTTCTGCGGCAGTGCGATGACCGGTTTGGGCACCCTTTCGCTGTTGGATGCCATTGCCGATCTGGGCCCCAATCCCATTGAAGCCCCCCATGAGATGGTGGTGGATGACGAAGGCGGCGAGGAACCCTTTGCCGTGTCCCCCGGCGCTATGCCGGCGGCACTGGTCTTTAAGACCACGGCCGACCAGTATGGCAAGTATTCCTTTGTGAAGGTGCTTTCCGGCACCATCACTCCGGATATGCCCATGCTGAATGTGACCACCGGCAACACCGAAAAGCTGGGTCGTCTCTTCATTCTCCGTGGCAAGAAGGCTACGGAGGTCAAGTCGTTGACCTGCGGTGATATCGGTGCCATTGCCAAGATGGATAAGGTCCATACCGGCGATACCCTCTGCGATCCCCGTCATGTGGTCAAGTTTGCGGGTATCCCCTATGCCGAGCCCAACTATTCCAAGGCCGTCTATCCCAAGACCCGTGGACAGGAGGAAAAGGTTGCGGCCGGTCTGATTCGCTTGAATGAGGAAGATCCTTCCTTTACCATGACCAACAATGCCGAAACGCACCAGATGGTTCTGACCGGTGCCGGCGACATTCAGCTGGATGTGCTGGTCAGCAAGCTGAAAAACCGCTTCGGTGTGGAGGCGGAGCTGGAGGAGCCTCGTGTGGCATACCGTGAGAAGATCCGCAAGACGGTGTCCAAACAGGGCCGCCATAAGAAGCAGACCGGCGGCAGCGGCCAGTTTGGTGATGTCTGGATCCGGTTCGAGCCTTGCGACAGCGAGGAAATGGTCTTTGAGGAAGAAGTGTTCGGCGGCAGTGTGCCCAAGAACTACTTCCCTGCGGTGGAAAAGGGTCTGCGGGAGGCCTGCCGTCATGGTGTGCTGGCCGGATACCCGGTGGTCAATCTGAAGGCGGTTCTCTATGATGGTTCCTATCATCCGGTGGACTCCTCTGAAATTGCGTTCAAGACGGCAGCACAGCTGGCTTACAAGGCCGCTCTGCCGGAGGCCAACCCGGTTATGATGGAGCCGGTGGGAGCATTGAAGGTCACGGTGCCTGATGCCTACATGGGCGATGTCATCGGTGACTTGAATAAGCGCCGCGGCCGTGTGATGAGCATGGATGCCACCGAATCCGGGGAGCAGATCATCGAGGCCGAAGTGCCTATGGCAGAGATGATGAGCTATGCCATCGAGCTGCGAGCCATGACCCAGAGCCGTGGCAGCTTTACCTTCCACTTTGCCCGCTATGAGGATTGCCCTCCTGCGGCACAGGCCAAAGCCATTGAAGTGGCCAAGGAAATGAAGGAAGAGTAAAGGAACACGATCCGAAACAAATGATTGCCGCCGGAGTCAGCCGACTCCGGCGGTGTTGTTTCTTTTTGATGTCAATTCTTAACGAAGTTTTTATTTGACCCGGTTTTCCGATAGCTCTATAATAAGAATAGGGAGTTCTGTCACAAAAGGAGGGATTCCATTGACAGAGTTAGATGAAAAAAAGGCCGCCCAGTTGGGAGAAGAGTCTGCGTTGGAACCAGAGGCATCCGCAGCCACGGAGCCATCGTTTGTGGAGCCGCCGATGCCGAAGCGACCGGAAAAACGCACCCGGATTCGGACGGAAGAACAGAATGAGAAGCGTACCCGCACCTGGCTGATCGTGGCGCTGGTTGCAGTGATCCTTGCTTTGGTCGGATTTTTGTACTATGTGGGGGCATCCCATCATGCGGGTCATTTTCCGGCCCACACCACCATCAACGGCATTGATGTCAGCGGAATGACCGTTCAGCGGGCCAAAAATGAGCTTGCAGAGCAGGTGGAGAACTATGTGCTGACCATCCATGCCCGGGAAGGCAAGGAAGAAACCATTACGGCCCAGGATGTGGAGCTTACCTATGTGGACAACGGCGAGGTGGATGAGCTGCTGAACCAGTATCCTTCGGCGCTTTGGTTGTTCCACTTGTTTGGAACCAAGGAACTGACGGCAGCGTCAGATACGGAAATGAACACCGAGTTGGCCGAGGAAAAAATCAAAAGCTTGGATATCTTCAGGGATTATATTCCTGTGGAGGATGCCAAGGTGGAGGACAACGGCGAGGAGTTTGTGGTCAAACCGCCCCAGCAGGGCACCCAGTTGGATGTCCACCGCACAACGGAGGCCATTCGCACGGCGCTGCAAAAGGGAGAAGCAGATCTGGACCTGGAGGCGCAGGACCTGTATTTGAAGCCGGAAGGTGCAGCGGATGAGCAGGAGCTGACCCAGATGGCAGAACGGCTCAACGGCTATTTGCAGAGTTCGCTGACGATGGATTTCGGAGATGACCGGATCGTCACCATTGATCGGGATGTCATTCGCAGCTGGATCAAGGCGGATGCAAATGGCGTTCTGGATCTGGATCGGGATCTGGCGTTCGACTTTGTGAAAAAGAATATGGCTTACCAGTTCGATACTTTTGGATTGAAGCATCAGGTCAAAATTCACAATGGAATGACCATTGAGTTGTCCAAGGGTGATTACGGTTGGTGTCTGGCCCGAGGAGATACGACCGATGCGATTTTGGAAGCGGTTCGTGCCGGTAAATCCGGTCCCATTGAGCCCCATTGGCTCTATCAGGCCAAGCATTTGGGCAAGGACGACATTGGCGGTACTTACATTGAAATCAGCATTTCCGAGCAGATGATGTGGTGCTATCAGGATTATCAGTTGGTGGTGGAAACCCCCATTGTGACCGGTAATATCCGAAAGGAAAACGGTACGCCTTATGGCAGTGTTTGGGCCATTGACGCCAAGAAGAAGGATGCAGTGCTGGGTACCATTGAAACCATGGGCTATGCAAGCCCGGTCAAGTACTGGATGCCCTTTAACGGAAACATCGGCATTCACGATGCGGATGGCTGGCGCAAACAGTACGGCGGTGATATTTATCTTACCTCCGGAAGCCACGGCTGCATCAACACGCCGGAAGCGGCGGTCAAGCAGATTTATGACACGGTATCCATTGGCACGGCGGTGGTGGTCTATGACCTCAACGATCCGTCCACAGTGATTGTGCAAAATCCGTCGTAAATAAGAGAACAGAGAACCGGGATGGCGGTGCCATCCCGGTTTTTTGTGGAAAAAGCGGCAGCTGTTTCGGATATTTGCACAGACTCGGTGGATATGATAGAATATCCCCAAACATCCGAAGGGGGCGAAGCGGGAATGCGAGAAGAGCACATCGGAAAAGTGACGCTGCTCCAATCCGAGGAAGAATTTCGGCTGACCCGGGATGCGCTGGCATTGAGTGCCTTTGTGACGCTCCACAACCGAGATCGGGTCTGTGATTTGGGCTGTGGCGTGGGCAATGTCCTGCTGCCGCTGGCCAATCGGGCAGAAGGGCTGATTTTGGATGGAGTGGAGCTGCGGGAATCGGCGGCGGAGCTGTGTCGGGAAGGCCTGCGGCGCAGCGGTCTGACGGGCTGTATTGTCACCGGAGATCTGAAAGAGCGTTACTCGGAACTGCCGTGGGGCAGATACGATGTGGTGGTGGCCAATCCTCCTTATTTTCCGCAGCAGTCCGGTGCAGTGTCGCCGAAGGAAGCCCGAGCGTTGGCCCGAACCCAGGACAGCTATACCCTGGAGGCGGCCTGTCATGCCGCATGGCGGCTATGCCGGACCGGAGGACGGTTTGCACTGTGCTTGCGTCCGGAGCGGCTGACGGAGCTGATTTTGGCGCTGACCGCCAATGCAATGGAGCCGAAGCGGATGCAGTTGATACAAAGTAAAGTGGATCGGGCGCCCAATCTGGTGCTGGTAGAGGCCGTCAAAGGGGCGAAACCGGGGCTGAAGGTGCTGCCAACAAACATAGAAAGGTGACAGAACTATGGCAGGAATTTTATATCTGGTTCCTACCCCCATTGGCAATTTGGGGGATTTGAGCCAACGCATCATTGACACATTGCACGAGGTAGATTTTATTGCCGCAGAGGATACCCGCGTTTCGCTGAAAATTCTCAATCATTTGGGATTGAAGAAGCAGATGGTCAGCTATTATCGGCACAACACGGAGAGCAGTGGACCGCAAATTCTGGCCCGCCTGCTGAGCGGGGAAAGCTGCGCCTTGGTGACGGATGCCGGAACCCCTGCCATCAGTGATCCCGGAGAGGAATTGGTGGCCCAGTGTGCGGAGGTCGGAGTGCAGGTCTGTGCCATTCCGGGCCCTTGCGCACTGGTTACGGCCCTGGCGGCCTCGGGATTGCCCACCGGTCGGTTTACATTTGAGGGCTTTTTGGCCATGAATAAGAAAAACCGCGCCGCCCACTTGAAGGAGCTGGAGCAGGAACGCCGCACCATGATTTTTTATGAGGCACCACATAAACTTTGTGCGACCTTGGAGGATATGCGAAAGGCTTTTGGTGGGGAGCGTCGGATCTCCCTGTGCCGGGAATTGAGCAAGCTTCATGAAGAGATTTTCCGTACCACATTGGACGGAGCGATTGAACGCTATGCACAGCAGCCGCCCAAAGGAGAATTTGTGTTGGTGTTGGAAGGTGCTCCGGAGGTGGAAGAAGAGGAAATCACCTTGGAAGAGGGGATTCGTCGGGTACTTGCCTTGCGAGAAAGCGGCCTTTCAATGAAGGATTCCGCCCGTCAGGTGGCGGCGGAAACCGGGCTGGGAAAGAATGAGCTGTATGCCGGTGCGACGCAGGAAAGCAAAAGGTGATATACTTACGGTATAACATCGAGTCAAGCAATGACACTGGCAATCATATTATGGAGAAACAACAAAAGCGGAAATGAATCTAAGGATTCATTTCCGCTTTTGTTGCTTTTTTTAGGAAGGTCAGGACTCCTGAGAAGCAGCCTGCAGCTCCTTCAGGCATTTGGCACAAACGGTTTTTCCACGGAAGTCAATCACTTTTTTGGAATCTCCGCAGAAAATACAGGAAGCCTGATACTTTTTCAGGATAATTGAGGTACCTTCGACATAAATTTCAAGGGCGTCCTTTTCCTCAATGTCCAGTGTTCTGCGCAGTTCGATGGGCAGAACGATCCGTCCCAATTCATCCACTTTTCGGACGATGCCGGTAGATTTGACCTTCATATAGAAGCCTCCTAAGAAATTTAAGTCACTAGGGATCTATCTCTATTATAACAAGATGTATAGTTATGTCAATTCTTATCGAACAGAAAATAAGAAAAAAAGGAATTTTCTTCCGAAGAGTCCGTATAATGCCTTGAAGGGTGCATTTTATGGAATGTGGAGGTGGTGAAACCTGTGACGCTGTTTTTTCTGATCGGATTGGTCGTTTCACTGTTGTATGCGCTTGGATGTGGCCAAGCGGAGGGCCTGACTGCGGCGGTCAGTCAGGGGGCCGGAGCGGCGGTGGAACTGTGTATTTCGATGGCAGGAATGCTCTGTCTGTGGTGCGGAGTGCTGCGCGTAATGGAGGAAAGCGGAATGACCGCCGGACTGCGGCGGATGCTGCGCCCGATTTTGCGGAAGCTTTACCCGGAGTTTGCGGATGATGCAGAAGTTATGGACGGAGTCAGTGCCAATATGGCGGCAAATCTGATGGGGGTGGGCAATGCGGCCACACCATTTGGGATTACGGCGGCCCGTGGCATGGCTCGGCACTATGGCGGACGGGCCGGAGATGGTCTTTGCACGCTGGTGGTGTGCAATACGGCGTCCATTCAGCTGCTGCCGACCACGGTGGCTGCCCTGCGGGCGGCGGAGGGCAGTGCGTCGCCGCTGGATATTCTCCCGGCGGTCTGGCTTACCTCGGCCGGAGCGCTGACGGTGGGGCTGCTGACCGCACGGCTGCTCCGGCGGGTGTGGCCATGAATTTGCTCATCCCTTTGCTGCTCACAGGGACCACCCTTTGGGGGACCATACGAGGTGTGGATGTGTGGACGGCTATGGCGGAGGGGGCCAAAGAGGGGTTGGCGGTGCTGGTTAGAATCTTTCCTTATCTGGTGTCGCTGCTGACAGTGGTGACCATGCTCCGGGCCTCCGGTGCGTTGGAGTGTATGGGAAAGTGTCTGACTCCTCTGTTGGAATGGCTGGGACTTCCGGTAGAGACCCTGCCGCTGATGCTGACCCGCCCCTTCAGCGGCAGCGGCGCCTTGGGGATAGGTGCGGAGTTGATCCATACCTACGGCCCCGACTCGGTCATTGGACGGACTGCGGCAGTGATGTTGGGCAGCACGGAAACTACCTTTTACACCGTGGCAGTCTACTTTGGCGCCGTGGGAGTCAAAGACAGCCGTTATGCCATTCCGGCGGCCCTGGCGGCCGATCTGACCGGATTTTTGCTGTCTGCTTGGTCTGTGAACTGGTTGTTCTAAGAAAGAAACCCTCGGGTGTGATGGACACCCGAGGGTTTTTGCGGTCCGGAAAGGAGGAAAAACCCTGTGCAGGGGTGTAAAATGGTCCCAATTGGAACCAAAATCCGGGTTGAGTGGGTAAAATTTGCCGTAAATTTGGTTGCCCCCTTGCAAATGGCAGCCGTTTGGTATAAAATTATAAAAACTAGGTGTGGTATCTGCACGCCACTTTTGCCGGTTTTACCGGTAACCAATCTATATTTCATTCATGGAGGAATTTGATTATGATTACTGCCGGTGATTTTCGTAACGGCAAGACCTTCGAATATGAAGGCAAACTGATGATGGTTGTGGAGTTCCAGCATGTTAAGCCCGGTAAGGGTGCCGCCTTCGTCCGTACCAAGATGAAGAACATCGTGACGGGTGCTGTGACCGAAACTTCCTTCAACCCCACTGCAAAGTTTGAGGAAGCCTTCATTGAGCGTACCGAGACCACCTACAGCTACAACGACGGTGATCTGTACTACTTCATGGACAACGAGACCTTCGAGATGACTCCCGTTGCCGTGGGCGATCTGCCTGACAACTTCAAGTTTGTCAAGGAGAACGATCCCTGCAAGCTGCTGGCTTACAAGGGCAAGGTGTTCTCCGTTGAAATCCCCAACTTCGTGGAGCTGGAAGTCACCGAGACGGAGCCCGGTGTCCGTGGAGATACCGCTACCAATGTGACCAAGCCTGCCACCGTGGAGACCGGCGCTGAGATCAAGGTTCCGATCTTCATCAATGCCGGCGATCGCATCCAGATCGACACCCGTACCGGCGAGTACATGGGCCGCGCAAAGTAAGGATCACCGATCTTTTGTTTTTCCGAAAGGAGGAGTTACACATGACTCTGTCTGAGAAAGTTGCATACCTGAAGGGAGTTGCCGCCGGAAGCGGTTTTTCCCCTGAGAAGTCCCCGGAAGGCAAGCTCATTTCCATTATGATGGACATCCTGGAGCACATGGCCCTCAATGCGGAGGAAAATGATGATTCCATCCAGGCTCTGGCCGACCAGTTGGATGATGTGAGCGATAGCCTCGCTATGGTCGAGGACTATGTTTACAGCGAAGATTTCGACTTCGACGGCGAAGACGAGGACGAGGATGAGGATGTGGATGATGCAGAGGAGGCGCTGGCCGCTCTGGAGGAAGATGGCTTCTTCGAGCTGGAATGCCCCAACTGTGCGGACATCCTGATGGTGGATAAGGGCGTTTTGGACGCCGGCACCGTTGCCTGCCCCGGCTGTGGCCAGGAATTTGAGATCGAAATCGGCGTGGAAGATGCCGACGAGACCGAGGACGAGGAGTAATTCCTTCCCGATCTGAGCAATCTAGCCCCGAAGCGTGCTGCGCTTCGGGGCGTTTTGTTTCCGGCGTTGCAAAATGCCGGGAAGTTCAGTATAATACCCACAAAACTCACCAGAAAGGGGGAACGATCCATGTCGGATCAGTTTTCCAGACTGCGCCTGCAAATCGGCGTAGAGCCGTTAGAGCGGCTGCAAAAGGCCCGTGTGGCGGTGTTCGGTATCGGCGGCGTTGGTGGTCACTGCGTAGAGGCACTGGCCCGCAGCGGCATCGGAGCCCTTGATTTGATTGATAACGACACAGTCAGTCTGACCAACCTCAACCGCCAACTGATTGCTCTGCACAGCACGATTGGCCGGGCGAAGGTGGAGGTGATGGCGGAGCGAATTGCAGACATCAACCCCCAGTGTGCAGTGCGGACCTACCGCACCTTTTATCTGCCGGAAACAGCGGACCAGTTTGATCTGAAACAGTATGATTATGTGGTCGATTGCATTGATACGGTGACAGCAAAGCTGGATTTGGTGGAGCGCTGCCATCAGTTGGGAACGCCGATTATTTGCTCTATGGGTACGGCGAATAAGCTGGATCCCACCCGGTTTGTGGTTACGGACATCAGTAAGACCTCGATGTGCCCTCTGGCACGCATTCTGCGGAAAGAACTGCGCAACCGTGGCATCTTACACCAGAAGGTGCTTTACTCCACAGAACAGGCACGAAAGCCTTACACAGAGCTTCCGGATGCGCAGGAGGAATCGGGGAAGCGGCAGCTGCCCTCCAGCAATTCCTTTGTACCCGGTGCAGCGGGACTGATCTTGGCCGGGGAAGTCATTCGAGAATTGGCTGGAATCTGCCTGTAAAAAGGGGGCATGACGATTCCTTCTAATAGGGACCAAAGGCCGTGTAAGAATAGGCCCTATGGAGACCTGAACGCAGGAGCCCTCTTTTGAAGGGTTGCAATAGGATAAAACAAAGAAAACAACGACCAGCGGGATGGGTTCGCAGGTCGTTGTTTTCTCATTTTCATTCCTAAGAAGGCGAGGTTTGCCGAGGGGTGGTTATCGTGCCTTCTGTTGCAGTTGCAGACGGTCGGCGATCATGGCAATGAACTCGCTATTGGTGGGCTTGCCCTTGGCAGAGTTGACGGTGTAACCGAAGTAGCGTTGGAGTGTTTCCAGATCACCACGGTCCCAAGCAACTTCAATGGCATGGCGGATGGCACGCTCCACACGGCTGGCAGTGGTGCCAAAGCGTTTGGCAACTTCCGGATACAACACCTTGGTGACGGCGTTGATTACATCAATATCCTCGACGGCAATCAAAATGGCTTCACGCAAATACTGATAGCCCTTGATATGGGCGGGTACGCCGATTTCATGGATGATAGAAGTGATGAGCGTTTCCAGGTTCTGCTGCGGGGCACCGGAGGTGAAAATATCGGTGGTCAGCAGCCGGATGCGCTCGCAGACACTTTCCAGACGGCAGGGTTTGGTGAGAAAAAAGTCAGCACCCAATGCGGCTGCTTGGTTCACCACATTTCCACGGGTGAAGCCGGACAGGACCAGAATGGCGGGGATATGAGTGCATTCAGAAGAAATCTGATTGAGGAGTTGGAGACCGTCGGTGTCGTTTAATACCAGATCGGTGACCAGCACATCTGCAATACCAGATTTGACCAGATCCAATGCTTCGTTGCCGCTGCCGACAGCGGCAACCACTTCCAAATCAGCCTCCTTGTTGATTGCGTCGGTTAGCAAACTGCGAAATTCTTCATCCGCATCTGCCAGTAAGATCGTCGTCATGTGTACTAGACTCCTTTTTTTGAAATTTTTAGCAGAAAGGTTTCAAATCCGATTTGTTCTTTGCTCTATAAATAATTTAACAGATAATACGGTATAAATCAATCGGTTCGGGTCGAATTGTCAACCTTTTTGTTGACTGCATTCGACATTCTTCGACAAAACCCGCTTTCAAATGGGAGAAATTCTATTTCCGGCGTTTCCGGGAAATAAAAAACAATGCAAAAATATTTGTAAATTTTCTCTGTTTTGGTTCGGAAGATTCCTAAATTGAAATCAAAAGAATAGGGATTCAAAATGGAACAATTTGGAATAAAATGCAAGAGAAAAAAGAAGGGTTATAAACAGAAGAAAAGATACATTACAAACTGTCAATCTATCAAGAACTGTGTAAAGACAATATTTATACAATTTATGAAACAATTTTCGCCCGTTTGATTACATGGGGAGCAAACGCTGCGGACAGCAACAAATGGAAAAACCGGGTGCTGATGAAACATCATCAGCACCCGGTTGTCATACGGGAGGCAACGATCAGCCAAACAGAGCCATCAGGACACCGGCAGCGATTGCGCTGCCAATGACACCGGCCACATTGGGGCCCATGGCGTGCATCAGCAGGAAGTTGCTGGGGTTGGCCTTCTGACCTTCCACCTGAGAAACACGGGCGGCCATAGGCACGGCGGAAACGCCGGCAGAGCCGATCAGGGGGTTGATCTTTTCCTTCAGGAACAGGTTCATGAACTTGGCGAGCAGCACGCCACCGGCAGTGCCGAAGCCAAAGGCCACCACACCCATGAGCATGATCAGCAGGGTCTGGATGCTCAGGAAGGTCTTTGCCGTGGCAGTGCAGCCGACGGACAGACCCAGGAAAATGGTGACGATATTCATCAGCTCGTTCTGGGCAGTTTTGCTCAGACGATCCACCACGCCGGTCTCACGGAAGAGGACGCCCAGCATCAGACAGGCGACCAGAGGTGCAGCGGAGGGCACCAGCAGGGAGACGAAGATGGTGATAACCAGGGGGAAGAGGATCTTCTCCGTCCGGCTCACCTGACGCAGAGGCTTCATCACAATTTCACGCTCGGCCTTGGTGGTCAGCGCACGCATGATGGGAGGCTGGATCACGGGAACCAGAGCCATGTAAGAGTATGCGGCTACGGCAATGGGGCCAAGCAGCTCCGGAGCCAGACGGGTGGTGACAAAAATGGCCGTAGGACCGTCCGCACCACCGATGATGCCGATAGAACCGGCCTGAGCATCAGTGAAGAAGCCGGACAGACGGCAGCCGGCAAAGGTCATAAAGATGCCCAGCTGAGCAGCAGCGCCCAACAGCAGGCTCTTGGGGTTGGCGATCAGAGGGCCAAAGTCGGTCATGCAGCCGACACCCAGGAAGATCAAGCAGGGATAAATACCCAGTTTTACACCCAGATAGAGGTAGTCCACCAGACCGGGAGCAATGCTTTTGCCGATCATAGAAGCGAAGCTGGCCTGTAGTTCGGGTGTGATGCCCTCCAAAGAGTTGACGAACTCTTGGGTGACGGGTGCGCCGCCAAACAAATCCCAGTGGACATGGCCGCCGGCGAACAGAATCTCGTTGAACATGCCTGCACCGGGCAGGTTGGTGATCAACATACCAAAAGCGATGGGCAGCAGCAGCAGCGGCTCGAACTTCTTTACAATCGCCAGATACATCAGGAGGCAGGAAATGGCCATCATGACAAGGCATTTCCAGTTGCCGTCCTGAGCAAACAGGGAGAAGCCGGTCTGCTGCAGGAAATTAGCAATAGCAGTCATGAAAATCCCTCCGATCCAATTACTGGATCACGCACAGCAGAGTGCCGGGTTCCACAGTGGCACCCTTGGAGGTGCCGACGGAAGCGACCGTGCCGTCGCAGGGAGCAAGGACTTCGTTTTCCATCTTCATGGCCTCCAGAACGAAGAGCAGCTCGCCCTTCTTAACGGACTGGCCGTTGGACACATTGACATTCAGAACCGTGCCGGGCAGGGGGGAAGTGACCTGAGTACCGCCGGCAGGTGCGGCAGCAGCGGGAGCAGCAGGAGCAGCAGCGACGGGAGCAGGAGCAGCAGAAGGAGTCACATCGGTCTCAAGGGTGACTTCGTAAACGGAGCCGTTCACGGTAACTTTGTAATGTTTGGTCATGTTTGTTCTCTCCAATCTCTTTTACACTTTTTTGATGGCGGTGATCCTGACATTGCTGAAGCTTACGCCAAGATCTTCTGCGATGGCTGCGGTAATGGCGGCCATGAGCTGCGGATCCTGCTGGGGAGCGGCAGCTGCAGGTGCAGGTGCAGGTGCGGCGGCAGCGGCGGCTGCAGGAGCACTTGCCTTCTTCTCTGTTGCACGCACAATGGCGCTCATCACGGTGGACAACAGCACGATGGCAATCAAGCTGACGAACACGGTGATGATACCAAAGGCGCAAACGAAGGGAATGCTGTAAGTTGTCATTTGCGACCTCCTTCTACTCTTATCGCCTCCTTTTCGAACTTCGAAAAATCGGCGTAATAGACAAGAATCACTGGCCCCAAGGCCATACAAACATGATTATAAACGAAAGAACGCGACAATGCAATCCATAAAATGGATGGAAGGCCAGAAAATTGCCCGCCTCCGAAGGGAGGCGGGCAAGAAAAATCAATGGGAGGCGTAGTAATTGATGAGACAGCCGGAGAGAATGATGTCCCGTTCCTCATCGGAAAGACCCGGCAATTCCAAGGTCAAAGAGGACTCTGCCCCCTGCTGAAGAAGCGTCGCTTCCATGGTTTCGGCACCGGACAACAGAGCGGAGCGAATGCCCTTCAAAAGAAGCACATCGCCTGGCTGGATGTTGCGCTGCTCCAGGTCCCGAGCAATGAAGGGCAGCATGCCCCAGTTGACCACATTGGAGCGATAGCGCTTCGTAGCATATTCCAACGCAAGGTTGGCACATCCGCCCAGCACACGCTGGCAGGAAGCGGCCTGCTCTCGGGCGGAGCCGTCACCGGGACGGAGGGCCATCACAAAGGAGCCAAGACCGGTAGTGGCAGGGTCAAAGCCATGGAGGGCATCCATAACCGCCTCGTCCAGATCGCCGCTGCGGCGCTTTTGCTCCAGAGCACGGACTGCCTTGGCTCGACCCACATAAGCGGGGTCCTTGCGGCTCAAGGTGAACTCGGCCAGGGCCAAGGGATTGGAGCGGTAGGAGGAAGTTTCACCGGAGGGAATCAGTTCATCGGTGGTAGTAACACTGTCGTAAATGGCGGAGCAGGCGGTCAGCACCAGATGCTCCGGCAGGGCCACCTGCTGGGGCCAATCGGCGATGTTGGGGCCAAAGACCAGGGGTTCCTCGGGGTGAGGATGGCCAACCCCGTGATACACACGGCTGCGATAGGCAGCATCGTCGTAAGAATACAGCTCATCAGGACGATCTTCCGGAATGTGGTCCAGTTCCGTAGCGGCCGTCAGTTTACCGCCGTTTTTGGCTGTGGCGGCAATGCTTCGGGCATCCATCAGAGCCACATAGGCGATCTGTCCGTTGCCGGGCTTGCTGCCTTCCCGGTTGGGGAAATTGCGGGTGGAGTGACGGATGGAGAAACCGCCGTTGGCCGGCACATCACCGGCACCAAAGCAGGGTCCGCAGAAACAGCTGCGCACGGTGGCTCCGCAGGCGGTCAGGTCGGCCAGCTGACCGCCCTTGGCCAGTTCCAAAAAGGTGGGCTGGCTGGCCGGATAGACGGACAGACCAAACGCCATGCCGCCAATGCTCTCGTTTTTCAAAATTTCAGCGGTGCGCATCAGGTTTTGCCAGGTGCCGCCGGAACAGCCGGCAATGACAGCCTGATCCACATAAAATTCGCCGTCTTTCAGCTTGCCGGTCAGGGGAGGGGGCAGCTGTTTTAGCTCAAACTGCTTCTGTGCGGCCTCATCCACCTGTTGCAGCAGTTCTTCGGCATGAGCCTTGAACTCCCGGATCGTGTATGCGTTGGAAGGATGGAAGGGAAGAGCGATCATGGGCTCCACTTCATCCAGAGCGATTTCGATGAGATTATCGTAGTAAGCGCCGGCCTCCGGTGCCATGGGATGGTACGCATCTCCACGCCCCAGGGTTTCCAGACAGGTACGGGTGGTGTCATCAGTGGTCCAGATAGAGCTGAGGCAGGCGGTTTCCGTTGTCATGACATCAATACCGCTGCGGTAGTCCATGGCGAGGTTGGCCACACCGGGTCCGAAGAATTCCAGAACCGCATTCTTGACGGTTCCGGGTTGGAATACGGTGCGGATCAAGTCCAGTGCCACATCCTGGGGACCGACGCCGGGGCGAGGCTTACCGGTGAGGTATACGGCGATTACACGGGGATAGACAATATCATAGGTGCGCTGCAGCAGCTGCTTGACCAACTCGGGACCGCCTTCGCCGAAGGCCATGGTGCCGAAGGCGCCGTACCGGGTATGAGAGTCCGAACCGAGAATCAATTTGCCGCATCCGGCATAGCGTTCTCTCATATAGGAGTGGATGACCGCTTGATGGGCGGGAACGAATTCACCGCCGTATTTTTTTGCGGCAGACAGACCAAACACATGGTCGTCCTCGTTGATGGTGCCGCCAACGGCGCAAAGGGAGTTGTGGCAGTTGGTCAGGACATAGGGCAGGGGGAACTGCGTCAAGCCGGAGGCACGAGCCGTTTGAATGATGCCCACATAGGTGATGTCATGACTGGCCATGGCATCCATCTTCAGCTGCAGGTGTTCCGGGTCTCCGCTCACATTGTGGGCGGACAGTACCCCGTAAGCCATGGTGTGGGTGCGTCCGCATTCCCGTTCAGAGGGTTGAGCGGGACGGAAGGTGCAGCCGTCAAACAGAACGGCTTGGTTGGACACTCGAATCATCGTTTTACACCATCTTTCCTTCGTAATTATATTGATAGATATAACATTTTATCATTTTCTTTCGGGGGTGACAAGAAAAAAGCTCTGCCTTAAGAAAGAAAAACACCCTGCGGCAGGTTTGCCGCAGGGTGTAAAAAGGGCTGAATTACAGGATGTTCAGCAGGTTAAAGGCAACGATCAGACCGGAGAACACGATGGAAACCGTGGAGCACAGCTTGATCAGGATGTTCAGGGAAGGACCGGAGGTATCCTTGAAGGGATCGCCCACGGTGTCGCCCACAACAGCAGCCTTGTGGCAATCGGAGCCCTTGCCGCCGTGGTGGCCGGACTCGATGTACTTCTTGGCATTGTCCCAAGCGCCGCCGGCGTTGGACATGAACACTGCCATAGCGAAGCCGGTGACGGACACGCCGCCCAGCAGACCAACCACGCCGACAGGACCCAGGATCAGGCCGGTGATGATCGGCACGACGATGGCCAGAACAGCGGGGATGACCATCTCGTGGATGGCACCCTTGGTGCACAGGGTAACGCAGCGGCCGTAGTCGGGATCGGCCTCATAGGTCATGATGCCGGGGATCTCCTTGAACTGACGGCGAACCTCAACCACGATGGACTGAGCAGCGTTCTGCACAGCGCTCATGGTGAAGGCGGAGAAGACGAAGGTCAGCATAGCGCCCACGAACAGGCCAACCAGAACGGTGGGGCTGGTCAGGGTGAAGTTCAGCAGCTCGTCGGTCTTGGTCTGCACGATGTTCACATAGGAAACCAGCAGAGCCAGAGCAGTCAGAGAAGCGGAGCCGATGGCGAAGCCCTTGCCGGTAGCGGCAGTGGTGTTGCCCAGGCTGTCCAGAGCGTCGGTGCGCTCACGGACCTGCTCAGGCAGACCGCTCATCTCGGCGATGCCGCCGGCGTTGTCAGCCACGGGGCCGTAAGCGTCGGTGGCCAGAGTGATGCCCAGAGTGGAGAGCATGCCGACGCCGGCGATGCCGATGCCGTACAGACCCTTGTTGAATGCCTCGGTGAAGACACCGGCCTCGTTGACGATCTCAACGGTACCGCCGGCAGCGAAGTAGCTGACCAGGACGGAGATAGCGACGATCAGGATGGAGGTCAGGGTGGACTTCAGACCCAGAGAGATACCACCGATGATGATGGTTGCGCTGCCGGTCTCGGAAGCAGCAGCCAGCTTCTGGGTGGGCTTGTAGGTGTCGGAAGTGTAGTACTCGGTGAAGTAACCGATGGCGCAGCCACCGATCAGGCCGCAGAGGATGGCCACGAACACACCCCACTGGTTCTCGGTCAGGATGACCTGGCAGAGGACAGCGGAAGCGATGGCGGACAGGACAGCGGCGGTGTAAGTACCGGTACGCAGGCTCTTCAGCAGAGAAGCCTGAGTGGCGTTCTCCTTGGTGCGAACCAGGAAGGAGCCGATGATGGAGCAGATGATGCCTGCAACGGCGATGGCCAGAGGCAGGATGATGCCGTTGAAGCCATAGCCGGCGGTAGCGCCCAGAGCGAAGGTGGCCAGAATGGAGCCAACATAGGACTCGTACAGGTCAGCACCCATGCCGGCGACATCGCCCACATTGTCGCCCACATTGTCGGCGATGGTAGCGGGGTTACGGGGGTCATCCTCGGGGATGCCGGACTCAACCTTACCAACCAGGTCAGCGCCCACATCAGCAGCCTTGGTGTAGATACCGCCGCCAACACGAGCAAACAGAGCCATGAAGGAAGCACCCATGCCGTTCATAACCATGATGTTGCCGAACTGGACGGGATCGTTGATGCCGAAGCCGAAGTACAGGATGGCGAACCAGATGGAAATGTCCAGCATGCCCAGGCCGACCACGGTGAAGCCCATGACGGAGCCGGAGGAGAAGGCAACACGCAGACCCTTGTTCAGGCTCTCGGAAGCAGCCTGAGCGGTACGGGCGTTGGAGTTGGTGGCGATCTTCATGCCGATGAAGCCGGCAAGCATAGACCAGATACCACCCGTGACGAATGCGAAGGGGGTGAAGGGGCTCAGCATATGGCCGCCGAAGGCCAGCACGAGCAGGATGATGAAGACGATCACAAACACCTTACCCACGGTGGTGTACTGATGCTTCAGATAAGCATTGGCACCGGCGCGGATGGAGGAGGCGATCTTCTTCATTTTGTCAGTACCCTCGGAGTAGCTCAGGACCTTCTTTGCCTGCAGAAGGGCAAAGACGCCTGCAATCAAAGCACCGAGGAAACCGATCCAGAAAAACTTTTCCATGAATACATCTCCTTTGTCTTGGTTTGACTTACAACAAACAAGTCAAAAAAGGGAGCCGTATAGCGACCCCCACTTGTTTGTACCCATTGTAACAAGCATAAAAGGCGATTGCAAGAGCAAAATAGAAAAACTTTCATAAATGTTGTTGGTTTAGGGCGCTAATATTTGTACGGAGTTGAAATAGGACAGAAAAAAGTAGTATAATAATCCTAAAATAAACCCGGGTTTGGACTTTTTCTTCGGGCATTTTGGAGGGATCTTATGGATATGACCAAGCGTGCGGTGCAATATCATATTGGCTTGGGTCCGGGTGCGGCCGGACACTACTGTATTGTGCCGGGAGACCCGGGCCGCTGTGCGGAGATTGCGGCCTATCTGGACGACGGCGCGTTCCTCCACGCCAATCGGGAGTATACCACTTGGGTGGGGACGCTGGAGGGGGAGCCGGTCAGTGTAGTGAGCACCGGCATCGGCGGGCCGTCTGCGGCCATTGCCATGGAGGAGTTGGTGCAGATCGGGGTTCACACCTTCCTGCGGGTAGGCACCTGCGGCGGAATCCGCTTGGATGTGGAGAGCGGTGATGTGGTGGTGGCCACCGGTGCAGTGCGGATGGAAGGGACCAGCCGGGAGTATGCACCCATTGAGTTCCCGGCGGTTGCGGACTATGAAGTGACCCGTGCCCTTGTGGAAAGCGCACAGCGTTTGGGCAAGCGGTGCAAAGTGGGCGTGGTCCAGTGCAAGGATTCCTTCTATGGACAGCATTCCCCGGCTCGCATGCCGGTGAGCGGGGAGCTGCAAGCGAAGTGGGAGGCATGGAAACGGCTGGGTGTGCTGGCCAGTGAGATGGAAAGTGCGGCACTGTTCACTGTGGCGGCGGCCTTGGGTGTCCGCTGCGGCAGCTGCTTCCATGTGATCTGGAATCAGGAGCGGGAAATGGCCGGCCTTGGTCAGACCGAGGATACGGATACCGATTCCGCCGTCCGGGTGACGGTAGAGGCCCTCCGTAAGCTGATTTTGGAGGATCGGGCCAAGGCACCGTCTGCGGAGAAAGCCTGACTGCGTGCTTTCGGATCGAAATGCAGGATAAAAACAGTTGATTATCAAAATAAAATCTTTATAATAAAAATATAAAAACAATCCCTTGTTTGCTGACGGCAGATAGCCGAGGGGGGAATGAGGGTTGCACAGGAAAGAAGGAATGAAAGATGAAGCAATTCACCACCGCATCCCGGAAGCTGCTGGGAAGCGGACTGGCGCTGTTCATGACGATGGGAATGCTTTCGATGCCTGCATGGGCAGCGGGAGCGGATGTGGCCGTCAATGCAGCAAATTTCCCGGATCAGAAATTCCGGGCGTACATTGAACAGTTTGACACTGACCACAACCAGAGCCTGTCGGAGCAGGAACGGGCCGATGTTACCGCTATTGATGTTGCGGGTAAGGGAATTTCCGATTTGACCGGAGTGGCATATTTTTCGGAACTGGAAGAGCTGAACTGCAGCGACAATCAGCTGACCACGCTGGATGTCTCGCAGAATACTCTGCTGACCAAGCTGGAGCTTACCGGGAATCGGATCACGGCCTTGGATGTGTCGCATAATCCGGAGCTGCAATATCTTGTAGTGGCGGGGAATCAGCTTACGGCGCTGAATGTGACCCAGAATCCGAATCTGTACAGGCTTGATTGCAGCAGAAATCAGATTGCCGCACTGGATGTGACCCACAATCCCAAACTGAAGCAGTTTTCCTGCGGCAGGAATGAACTGTCCGATTTGGATGTGACCCAGAATCCGGCCTTGGAGTGGCTGTACTGCGGCAGGAACCAGCTGACGACCTTGGATGTGACCCGGAATCCGGAATTGCAGAATCTGCACTGTTATGAAAATCCCCTGGGGGAACTGGATGTGACCCACAATCCCAAGCTGGGGCAGTTGGACTGCCATGAAACCCGCTTGTCGCAGCTGGATGTGACGCAGAACCCGGAACTGGATGATTTGTCCTGCAGCAACAATGAACTGCGGACCTTGGATGTGACGCACAACCTGAAATTGACCCGACTGTATTGTGACGGCAACCGGTTGACGACCTTGGATGTGTCCAACAATACCGCATTAGTCAATCTGTACTGTGATCAAAATCAGTTGACGGCACTGGATGTGGGAAACCACCCCGATTTGGTGCGGCTGATATGCTCTGAAAATCAGCTGACGGTGCTGGATGTCACCCACAATCCGAAGTTGAAGATGTTGAAGTGCGGGGGGAATCACCTGACCAGTCTGGATCTGACTCAAAATACGGGAATGGATCCGGTCGATGCAGAAGGCAACACTTATTCTGTGAGCCGGCAGACGGTGGACACTACCAAGCTGCCCGGCAACTTCTCGGACGATAAAGTATCGGATGTGAAGGGCGGCACCTTTGATGCGGCCTTGCACACTTTCCGCTTTGCAGAGGGTTCGCAGGAGCTTTCCTATTTGTATGATATGGGCAACGGCAAGACGGCTCGCTTCAAGCTGCGGTTTGAGGGTCATGAGCATACCTTCGCTCCGGATTGGACCTGGGATGAAACCCACCACTGGCACGATGCCACTTGTGAACACAAGGGAGAAGTGAGCGGCAAGGAGGCACACACCTTTGACGATTGGAAGGTAGCCTTAGCGCCGACCACCGAAGCGGAGGGCCTGCGGGAGCATACCTGCACTGTGTGCGGCTACACGCAGCAGGAAGTGCTGGAAAAGCTGCCTTCGGCACCGACGGACCCCACCGCACCCCAGAGCCAGGAACATGCGAAACCGGAGGCTCCGGAGCAGACAACGGCGCCCGCCAAGCCGGCTGCACCGACCACGCCCAAGACGGAGGATACCACCCCCGTTCTGCTGTGGGTGGTGCTGATTGTGGTCAGCGTTGTGGCGCTGATCGGCTTGGTTATCTGGAACAAGAAAAGCAAAGCGAAGGAGGAGCAGCCCAAGGGCAAGCGGGAACACCGCTGATTGGATGGAAACCGATGCGCCGAACCTAAGCGCATATCCTTCTGCGATTCGATGAAAGTGCAAACGACCGAAGACGGCATCTGCCGCCTTCGGTCGTTTTGCACCTTGAGAGCCGCTTTTCGTTGCTGTGGACCATCAGGAAACGATGGCTTATCGGCCATGGGACCTTTTCACGCTTGCAGCCATGCATCGGAGCGGGTGCAAAAGTCGCCGGGCAGGGGCGGACGCAACAAGAGAATAAGGACAACTCCGGGGAGAATAGAATGCATTATGCATGAAAAAGGAGTTGTGGCATATGCTCTCGGTTTTGACGCTTTTGTTGATGCACGGCCAGTTCTTTACCCTGCGGGTGTCCCCCACGGCCGGCTCGTTTCCTCGGCCCCTGCGGCCGGAAGAGGAACGGGCACTGGTGGAGCAGTCCGTCGAGGGAGATCTGGCGGCCCGAAATCGACTGGTGGAGCACAATCTGCGCTTGGTGGCTCATATCGTAAAGAAGTATTACACCCAGACCGGCGATACGGACGATTTGATCAGCATTGGTACCATTGGCCTTATCAAGGCAGTGAACACCTATCGCCCGGATAAAAAAATCAAGCTGGCCACTTATGCGGCCCGCTGCATTGAAAATGAGATTTTGATGTATCTCCGCAAGACTCGCAGACTGGCTGGAGAGGTTTCGCTGTCGGAAACACTGGATGGAGATGGCGGAGAGGGGAATCTGTCCATCCTGGATTTGATTCGGGTCGATGACGATATGTTGGAAAATCTGGATGCCCGGGAGTCTTGTCTGCGGGTCCGAGCGTGTGTGGACCGGGTGCTGGATGAGCGGGAACGCACCGTCATCCTTGCCCGTTATGGACTGGACGGCGGAGATCCGCAACCGCAGCGAGAAATTGCCCGCCGCTGTGGCATCTCCCGGTCCTATGTATCCCGCATTGAGAAAAAAGCCCTGAAAAAGCTGGAAGAGGCGATGAAGGAACCGGAGATGGGGAAATGATTCGCTCAAGCGCTAGGCAATGGGGACAAAGTGTGCTATGCTTGCGATAAATAAGCGGAGGAGGGGTCTGAATGGAGGACCACCTTAAAACACTCCAACAGTGGGTGGACGAAAGTCAGCGCATTGTCTTTTTCGGCGGAGCCGGAGTCAGCACGGAAAGCGGTATTCCGGATTTTCGTAGTGTGGACGGCCTGTATCATCAGGAATACAGTGAACCGCCGGAAACCATATTGAGCCATACCTACTTTGAGCAGCATACGGAGGAATTCTTTCGGTTTTACCGACAAAAGCTGTTGGCACCGGAGGCACAGCCCAATCGTGCCCATCGGAAATTGGCAGAACTGGAGGCGGCGGGAAAGCTCACGGCAGTGGTGACCCAAAACATCGACGGACTGCATCAGAAGGCGGGCAGCCGCTGCGTCTATGAGCTGCACGGAGCGGTCAGCCGCAACTATTGTACTCGCTGCCATCGGTTTTATCCGATGGAGGCCGTGTGTGCCGGAGCGGGGGTGCCCCGCTGCGTGTGCGGAGGGATCCTCAAGCCGGATGTGGTGCTTTATGAGGAACCACTGGATCAGGCCACCGTGGAGGGGGCGGTGCAGGCCATTTCACAGGCCGATTTGCTGATTGTGGCCGGAACATCTCTGGTGGTGTATCCGGCTGCCGGTCTGCTCCGGTTTTATCGGGGAAAGCACTTGGTGCTGATCAATCTGGAGCCCACGGGGGCCGATCGACGCGCTGATTTGGTGATCCACGATCAGGTAGGTCGGGTCTTGAGCCAAATTCGGGTGCATTGAATTCAAAAAAGCGGCGCTGAGTTTGGCCTCAGCGCCGCTTTGCACTTAAATCAATCAGAAGGTAGGCTCCCAGTCCTCGTAATCATCGAATTCGGAGGGGAAGCTGGTGTACTTTTTCCCTTCGCCCTGTGTCAGATAGTGAATCACGCCGACCACAGCAGCGGCGGCAGCGGCCACAGACAGGACGATGGTAACGACCTTCAAAACAGTGCGCATGGTAGAATTCATAGATAAGTCCTCCTTCACAGGTATCTTGAGTGAATTGTACTTTCTTTTTGCCGTTCTTGCAAGCGGTTTTAGAGAAAATTCATATACTGGTTACTTTTGGCCCGGCTTTTTCCCCTTCGTCCGGAAGGCAGCCACCTGTTCCTTGGTGAAGAAAGGAGCAGGAGAACGGCCGATGGAGCGCTGATAAGCGGCATAAACCGCCTCCGCCAGCGCAACCCGGCGGCGGCTGGCATCAAAGCGAAGGTAACGGGGATCCAGATCGCCCAGACGGGCTCGGTCCAAACCGTCCGCATCCTTGAGCAGCTTGGCCAGGCGAATGGCTCTGAGCCGGTCGGCAGCACCATATTGGGTCAGAATCTCTTCCAGTACCACATCCCGGCGGGAATGGGCATCCACGGCCCCTTGCAGGAGGAGCAAGTCCTCTCCGCGATAGGAGGTGAGCCGATCCAGCTGCTGGGCGGAACGGTGCCCGTGCAGGTCATCCACCCAGTCGTTGATGCGGCCCACATCGTGATAGGAGCAGGCGGTCAGCAGCAGGAGCGTGTCCTCCTTGGAAAGCTGTTGATCCATCGCACAAAAACCACCTTGCAGAATGGTGCGCTCGATGTGGCCAAGGCCGTGCATTTGGCTGACGAACAGCGCCTCTTGCTTCAAGTCCTCTAAAGTGGTGATCAGCAGAGGATAATAAGACCATTGCCGCAGCAAATCAAAGTCCGTTTGGAAGTCCTTCCATTGGTTTTGATGCAGTAAGTCCAGCATAGGGGAATGTTGCATGGTGTACTCCGCTCCCTTTCTTGGTTGAATGCTCGGTTTGTTGATCAGATTTATTGTATGTAGTTTGGCCCCAAAAAGCAAGCGGATTCAGTGAATTTACAGCCGTTGCTGCCGATGGTGCCAACCGAATGGAAACCACGGAATAAAAAATCAAAAATTTTTTGAAATAATGCTTTACAAACCCCGGGGGATATGCTATATTAACCTTGTCAATAACAGTAACGATTATCACTTAAGTGTTTCGACACAGGTCATCGGCTGGATTTGACACATAGGAAATATAAAATGTGTGATACAATCTGAAATCATTAGGAGGAAATAAGTTATGAAGAAGTATGTTTGCCCCATCTGCGGTTATGTTCACGAAGGCGAGATGCCCGAGGATTTTGTCTGCCCCCTGTGCAAGGCTCCCGGCAGCACCTTTAAGCTGGTGGAAGGCGAGATGAGCTGGGCCGCTGAGCATGTGGTCGGCATCGCCAAGGATGTCCCCGAGGAGATCAAGGAAGGCCTGCGTGCCAATTTCGAGGGCGAGTGCTCCGAGGTCGGTATGTATCTGGCCATGGCCCGTGTGGCTCACCGTGAGGGCTATCCCGAGATCGGCCTGTACTGGGAGAAGGCTGCCTATGAAGAGGCTGAGCACGCTGCCAAGTTTGCTGAGATGCTGGGCGAGGTCCTGACCGACTCCACCAAGAAGAACCTGAGCATGCGTGTGGACGCCGAGAATGGCGCCACCAAGGGCAAGTTTGAGCTGGCTAAGCGTGCAAAGGAGCTGAACCTGGACGCCATCCACGACACCGTCCATGAGATGGCTCGTGACGAGGCTCGCCACGGCAAGGCATTCAAGGGCCTGCTGGAGCGTTACTTCGGCTAATCCAAAACGGAATACGAATGATACCAAACGAGGGAGCGGAATATCCGCTCCCTCGTTTTTTTGTGTAGATCGTGTTCTGCATCGAGAAATATATGTTATTGCGTATTTTCAAGGTCTGAAGCGGTGGAATCCATGCAGCTCATTGCATGATCCGCACCATCCGCACTATCGGTACCGTCCGTACTGTCGACATTATCGGAACTGGCAACCTCATCTGCCTGTGCAGAGCAAGCGGTTGTCGTAGCCGCAGGACTGTCCGGAATGGAAGCTGCATTGGAGGCAGTCGGTGTATTGCTGTTGTCACAGCAGTATAGTTTGCCGAAATGGAGAACCATCACTAAGCCAATCACAATAAACAGACTGCCATTGTAAAGTGCTAATTTTGGCCCTAATTCTCTGATATTATTGGCAACTGCTGCAGCATTACTGCCAGCGATTTGAGTTGCTTCATATTCGTAGGTGTAGAAAT
>JARIAU010000017.1 GCA_029257695.1 Oscillospiraceae bacterium | reverse complement strand
ACCGGGCACCAGCGAAAGCAGCATGGTTAGCGTCAGTACTGCAACGCCCAGACGCTTCCAACCCTTCTGTTTCATATCATTTCATCCTTTCCCATCTAAAATGCCATTTTATTCCATAAAAAACCGCTTAAAAGACAACATCATTCTACCTCTCCACTTACCAAAAATCAATGGTTTGGCATCCCCCGCTTTTTTCGTCGCTGTTTTGCTTTCACAGTCAACCACACCCCCATTTCCAACCGCAAACGGGGCGTTCAGTCCGCCCAAGCCGTCTATTTTTGATCCTTTGCCACTCCCATGCGACAAAACCGCCCCCATTTGCATTGGCAGATGGGGGCGGTCGGTTCAATGTAATTTGATTGTTAGGAGACCCAAACACCGGAGCCGTTCACATAGCTGCCGTTGATCCAGGTGTTGGTGGCCATGTAGCCGCTGGGATAGAAGTAGTAGCACTTGCCGTCGATCCACTGCCAACCGGTCTGCATATCGCCACTGGGGGAGAAATAGTACCAGTAGCCGTTGATCATCTGCCAACCGGTCTGCATATCGCCGCCGGGGGCAAAGTAGTACCAGTAGCCGTTGATGACCTGCCAGCCGGTCTGCATATCACCGGAGGGGGAGAAATAGTACCAGTAGCCGTTGATCACCTGCCAGCCGGTCTGCATATCACCGGAGGGGGAGAAATAGTACCAGTAGCCGTTGATCACCTGCCAGCCCGTCTGCATATCACCGCCGGGGGCAAAGTAGTACCAGTAGCCGTTGATCACCTGCCAGCCGGTCTGCATATAGCCGTTGGAGGCGAAGTAGTACCAGTAACCGTTGATGACCTGCCAGCCGGTCACATAGTTGCCGCTTTCGTCGTTGTACCACCAGCCATAGTCATTGTGCTGCCAGCCGGTCTGCACAGGCTTCTCCACCAAGGCGCCGGAGCCGTCCACATAGTGGCCGTCGATCCACTCATCCTTGGCCATGTAGCCATTTTCATGGAAGTAATAGCGCTTGCCGTCAATGTTCTGCCAGCCAGTCACATAATGTCCGGTTTCATCGTTATACCAGCGGCCGGCCTTGTCATCGTGCCAGCCGGCCTCTGCCTTACCGCCCACGGGCTTATAGGTTGCGGTGACCACCACCTCTTCCTCCGGCATGATGAAGGAGCACACTTCGTCCTCCGGACGATCCAGCTTCATGCTGCCCTGCGTGACCACCCAGCGGGCAAACTCCATTCCTTGGGGGGCCTCCTCATTGCTGCAATCCGCCCAAACCAGATCCCCGGCCGCAGCGGTGTCGATGTACCAGTCCAGCTTGCCGTCTGACATTGTCTTTCGGGTGACACCGCCCTCCACGGTCAAGGCGTGTCCGGGCACAAACTCCGCAACGATTTCCACATCTTCACTGGGCATGATGAAGGGGCATTCATAGGAGGACTCCGGACGATCCAGCGTCACCGTGCCCTTCTTCACCACCCACTTGGAGAAGGCCATGCCTTCGGGCTTGGTGTAGGGATTGAGCATCAGATACATCTGCGTGCCGGGGGCGGCCGTTCTGGTGTCCCAGATATACTCCCCGTTCGGCAGTTCAAACTGCGCATAGCCGTTTTGCACGGAAATGCCAAAGGCATCCTGATAGTCCACCCCGATTTTCGCATCGTGATTCGGGACGATGAAGTTACAGTTGTTCATGCTGGTGGAGTCGCTCAATTCGACAGCCCCATACTTCACATCCCACTCGACAAACACCTTTCCGGCAGGGGTCTGTTCGTCGTCATAATAAAGATAGATGATTCGATTCGGATACACCGAGGAATGCTTCAGCACATTGAAATGGTCGCCCTCCGGCACCATCATGGCGCCGTTTTCCACCGTGATCGTGGGGCAGTTGTCTGCCAGCTGCGCATGGATGCTGACATCCTCTGCGGGCATGGTGAAGCTGCACTCATAATAGCTGGACGGGTTCCGCAAGTCCGTCAGATTTCCCTTGTCGTCCACCCACTTCTGGAATGCGGTGCCGGGGGTCATATTGACATCGTAAAACTCCATATAGATGGTTTCCCCAGGTGCTGCTTCCGAAACACCCGTCAGATTGCCATTCTCGTCCAGGACTCTGGCGAACGCCTCTCCTTCCTTGGTATCCACATGAATCCGGTAAGTATCCGCCTGCTTCTCCGCCGTCGCCGGCACCGGTGCATCCTTGGCAAAGGCCGCACCGGGCATCAGCGAAAGCAGCATGGTCAGGGTCAGAAGTCCGGCTCCCAATCGTTTCCAACACTTCATATTCTCATTCCCTCCTGTGTTGATGCCCCATTGCCGTTCATCGGACCGTGGCTGTCCTCTGCATGGCGATTCAGGGCTCTCCCGCTCCGCTCTGCCCCGAGGCAAAGCGGCGGGTATTTGATTTCGTTTCTGAACGCAGTGTACCATACCTCCCCGCTTCACACAAGCCTTTGCTTCCGTGTGCCGCTCCATTTTCCACCCAAACTCCTCCCCTCTGCTTTTGCAGGTGGGACGGGTGTGATCCATCCAAATGATTTTGATGATTTTGGGTTTATTTCCCTGAAACAGCCGGACGCAAAGCCGGTGCAAGGCCGAAAACACAGCCACGGCAGACCATGGGCCGAGCCCGGGTCTGCCGTGGGAACCCTCCGCTGCCCATAGACAGCGGCAGAAGATTTGATGTTAGAATGCCACCTTCTCGGCCAGCCAATCCTTCAGCTGGTCGATGGGCACACGGACCTGCTCCATGGTGTCACGGTCACGGATGGTGACCGCATTGTCGGCGGGCGTTTCTTCGTCGCCGATGGTCTGGAAGTCCACGGTGATGCAGTAAGGCGTGCCGATCTCGTCCTCACGGCGATAACGCTTGCCGATGGAACCGGCATCGTCATAGTCCACCATGAAGTGCTTGGACAGCTCGGCATAGATCTCCTGTGCCTTGGGGGCCAGCTTCTTGCTCAAAGGCAGGACAGCGGCCTTGAAGGGAGCCAGAGCGGGATGGAAGTGCATGACCACACGGACATCATCGTTGCCCTTCTTGTCCTGACCCACCACTTCCTCGTCGTAAGCGTCGCACAGGAAGGCCAGAGTGACACGGTCGGCACCCAGAGAAGGCTCCACCACATAGGGGACAATGTGCTCGCCGGTCTCCTGATCGAAATAGGTCAGATCCTTGCCGGACACCTTCTGGTGCTGGGTCAGGTCGTAATCGGTACGGTCGGCCACGCCCCACAGCTCGCCCCAGCCGAAGGGGAACAGGAACTCGAAGTCGGTGGTCGCCTTGGAGTAGAAGCACAGCTCCTCCGGATCGTGGTCACGCAGGCGCAGGTTCTCCTCGGTCATGTTCAGATCCAGCAGCCACTGGCGGCAGAAGGAACGCCAATACTGGAACCACTCCAGATCTGTGCCGGGCTTGCAGAAGAACTCCAGCTCCATCTGCTCGAACTCACGGGTGCGGAAGGTGAAGTTGCCGGGCGTGATCTCGTTGCGGAAGCTCTTGCCGATCTGGCAGACGCCGAAGGGCAGCTTCTTGCGGGTGGTGCGCTGGATGTTGGGGAAGTTGACAAAGATGCCCTGTGCCGTTTCCGGACGCAGGTAAACGGTATTCTTGGCATCCTCGGTGACGCCCTGGAAGGTCTTGAACATCAGGTTGAACTGGCGGATGTCGGTGAAGTTATGCTTGCCGCAGGTGGGGCAGGCGATCTGATGCTCCTCGACAAAGGCGGCCATCTCCTCGTTGGAGAAGGCATCAATGGGCTTGGGCAGCTCAAAGCTGTGCTCCCCGCACCAATCCTCGATCAGCTTGTCGGCACGGAAGCGCTCGTGGCACTCTTTGCAGTCCATCAGAGGATCGCTGAAGCCGGCCAGATGGCCGCTGGCCACCCAAGTCTGGGGGTTCATCAGAATGGCGGAGTCCAGACCCACATTGTTGGGGTTCTCCTGCACAAACTTCTTCCACCATGCCTTCTTCACATTGTTCTTCAGCTCCACACCCAGAGGACCGTAGTCCCAAGTGTTGGCCAGACCGCCGTAGATCTCACTGCCGGCGAAGATAAAGCCTCGGCCCTTGCACAGGGTCACGATTTTTTCCATTGTTTTTTCGTTCTGATTCATGCAAATACATTCCTTTCGTCCACGACTGGCTGCCGTGTCAATGATGGTTGAACTAAAAAAACGCCCCGAACCCTGCAAGCAGGGTTCAGGGCGAATGTTCCGTAGAAAATCCGTGGTACCACCTGAATTCGGCGGGGTATTGGAACCGCCTGCCGCACTCGATGCCCGGGTATCGGCGGGCCGCCGGCGGAGCCTACCCAGAGCCGATGGCTCCTTCGGTCCGCAGCTCGGGGGGGCCTTCCCATCCTTCTTCCCACGGCCTTGCACCCACCGGCCGCTCTCTGCTGGAAAAGAAAGAGGTACTCTTCCCCGTCAACGCTTCTCTTATGGGGGGACTATATCACATTTCCTGTGTTCCGTCAAGCCAAGTCCCGCATTTGCACCGTTTTTCCCCAAAATCGCTGGGTTCCAGGCACAAAAAACACCGGAACGGTAGTTCCGTTCCGGTGCGCTCGGTTGTTTCAGCTCCAAAGGGCCCGCATAAAGGTGGGATAGGCTTCATCAATGATATTGACCATCCGCCTGACCAGACTAAGGCACTCGCTGCCGCAGGTAGGTTCGTCCACATAGGCGTCGATCTGGGCCACCACATCGCTGTCGTCGTCCAAGAAGAACTTGACCCAGCGATACTGCTTGTTGAGCATATTGCAGGCAATCATGCCGCCGGCCATCTTGTCGTCCTTGAAGTTGGTGATCTCCCAGCACTTGACCGAGATGAGCGGCTCGCCGTTCTCATCAAAAAAGACAAAAATCGGAATGGTTTTCAGGTTCTCCCCAGTGTAAACGACCTTGACCACATGGTCGTCCATCTCGGTATACCGCACTTCCTCCCGGTCCATAAAGCGCAGGAACAGGTTCTTATAATTTGCCATACAGGTCTGCCTCCTCACGGATCACCGCCACGAAGCTGCACCCCGGGCGGCCGTTTGTTAGACTCATGATACCGTCTTTTGTCCCGTTCGTCAATAAGGGCCGCAGAAATTACATCCGCTCCCCCTGCTGCTGTTCCAACTGGCGTTTGGCCAGCAGATAATTGAACAGGTTTCCCGCCAGCAGAATGTTGGAGCAGACAAAAAACCACAGCAGCAGCAGGATCAGACCCGCCAGGGAACCGTAGATGAGGGAATATTTATGGCCGCTGCTCAAAAACAGAGAAAAGAGGGCGGTGCCTGCCACCATGCCGAAGGAGGCCAGCACAGCCCCGGGCCAGACCCTGCTTCCGGGCATGGCACGGCGGCTCAGGCTCACCCGATACAGGGCGGTAATGGCCAGCACACCCACCGCCATGGCCAGCAGATAGCGCAGCCAATCCCAGGCCAAGGCAATCACATCGAAGTGGAACCGCTCCACCAACAGGGTCAGGAACCAGCGGCCGGTGACGGCCACCACCAAAAAGGCAAAGATGGTGCCCAGCAGCACCAAGCTCATGAGGATGCTGACCAAAACCAGTTTGGGGCCCCGAAAGGTGGATTTCCCCGTCACATCCCCCATATAGCGCACCAAGCCACGGAAGGCGGCGCTGCTGGCGGTGATCGCCATAACGACACCGATGGCCACCCGCCGCGGGGACTCCACGGAAAAGATATAGGTCACATAGTCCTCCACAATGGCACTGACCTGCGGCAGCAGTCGGTCAATGACACTAAGGACCCAATCCACATTCAGTCGGAAAAAACCAAGTCCGGACACCACGATCATCAGCAGCGGAAACATGGAAAACAGCAGATAATAGCTCATCTGCGCCGCCGCACGGGTGGTCTGGGCCCGGAAAAACAGCTGCACCCATTCGGCACTGAAGCGCATGGGTCGGGGCAGACGATTCATTTTTTCAGAAAACATCGGATGGCCCCCTTTCAAAACGGAGTCACTCTTTATTATATACGCAATCCCGGGAGAAAAACAACTGATTTTGCAAGGTCTTCCGGGCATCAGACAAACAGGCAGTAAAAAACCGTCTGCACAAGACAGACGGTAATTTACACGCTCTTATTGTACCACAGAGAGATTACTCAGCGATCGCATTCAGCTTGATGGTCAGCTGGCTCTTCTTGTGGGCGGCCTTGTTGGCATGGATCAGACCCTTGGCGGCAGCCTTATCGACAGCCTTGACGGCCACCTTGTAAGCGGCCTCAGCCTCGGTCTTGCTGCCCTCGGCAACAACAGCGTCAAACTTCTTCAGTTCAGTCTTCAGCGCAGACTTAGCGGCGCGGTTCTGAGCGGTCTTCGTGTTGATGACCAGAACGCGCTTCTTAGCGGACTTGATATTCGGCAAACCAAACACCTCCTCATTCAAAATCTTCACAAATGGCCGACCATTCAGCCATTGTTGAAATTGAGTGGTCGCACGACATACCCGTGCAGTTAGATATTTTATCACCTGATGCAAGAAAAAGCAATGATTTTTTCAAATTTTTTTCGCATTTCTGCATACTTTCCTTCCCGGCGCAAATACTGGCACAAAACCGGCTGGTTTTCCACAAGATATAGGGGATTCAGGAGGGATGGTTTCATGCAGACAGGGCGGACCGACTTGGCCTTGGAGGCCGCAGCTCCCGTGCTTTCCCAGCACGGCCCGGGCGTCACGGTGCAGGAGGAGGAGCTGTGCGGCTTTCCTCTGACCTGCGTCCATGTGACCGACGAGGTCGGAGCAAAGAGCGTGGGCAAGCCGGTGGGACAATATCTCACACTGGACTTGCAGTCCTATCACAACACGGGGATGGATGCCTTTGTCCGGGCGGTGGAGGCGGTGCAGCACTGCCTGAATCGGCTGCTGCCGGAGGACTTGGGGGAAACCCTGGTGGTCGGGCTGGGCAATCGGGCCGTGACACCGGACGCCATCGGCCCCCGCTGTGCCGACCATGTGCTGGTCACCCGGCATCTGACCCGGCAGGACCCCAAGCTTTTCGGCGGGTTTCTTCCGGTGGCTGCTTTGGCCGCCGGCGTACTGGGCACCACCGGTGTGGAGAGTGCCGCTCTGGTGTCCGCCGTCCACCGAGAATTACAGCCCAAGCTGATCCTTGCGGTGGATGCCCTGGCCGCCCGAAGTGTACGGCGGCTCTGCACCACCATCCAGATCACCGACACCGGCATTATCCCCGGTTCCGGGGTGGGCAATGCCCGCTCCGCCCTGAATCAAAGCACCCTGGGCGTGCCGGTGATCGCACTGGGAGTCCCCACCGTAGTGGACGGGGCAACTTTGTGCCGGGAGCTGGGCGGTGAACCCGAAGCAGACCTGTCCCACACCTTGGTCACCCCCAAGGATGTGGATGCACAAGTCCATGAGCTAAGCCGCATCCTCGGCTATGGCATCAACGCCGCCTTACAGCGGGAGCAGCAGCTCACGGTGGAGGAAATGGACTACTATCTCTCCTGACCGCTCCCTTGCCCCGTTCTTTTGCTCCCCGCTCCTGTCCTGCGGAACAACCGCCGCAGGCCGCAGCCGTTGTCCTCTCCACCGGCCACGCTCCGCAACGGACAGGAACACAGATTTGAACTTACAGGGCGAAGGACTCCGCCGGTTCCGACTGCTTCCGACACAGCGCATCGGCATCGTCCATCCGTTCCCGCTCGGACTGCAAATCCGCTTCATAGGGGTAGCACTTCGCCATCCGTTCAAACCGATTCCGCACCTGCTCCGCTCCGGCGGCGTCCCGTTTGGCCAACCGTTGATAGGTGTACTCCGTACGCAGCACCGACGGGAACTGCCGCATGGCCTTCATAAATTTCTGCTGCGGCTTATCCAGCAGCGTTTCCGCTCGGGCGGGGTCCTGCTTCAGCATCAATGCAAGGTAGATCTGATCACAGATGAGCAGCCGGCGGTGCAGCTCGATGATACCGCTGTCAATGGTCAGCAGGTGGTCGATCCGCTGCTCTGCCGCTTCCAGATGCCCCGCATCCAGCTGCCGGTTGCAGGCAAATACCCCCAGCACCGCCGTCATGCCGTCCTGCATTTCCTCGTCACCGGGCACAGCAAACCAGTCCTCCGGCATATCCTTCATCCGTACCCCGGCGGTGGTCCATTCCGCCACCTTCAGCTGAACATAGAAAGAACGCATTGCGGCCGGATGTTTCCGGATGGACCAGGCATTTCGGCCGTCGTTGTTGACCATCCCACCGGAGAAGGGAATGCCGTTGACCAGCGCCGTCATCACACCGCTGACCGCACAGAGGGCCCAGAACAGACTCAGCACCGGAAGGGGCGGCAGAACCAAATACAGCACCACAAAGACCACCGAGGCGATCAGATTCATCAGCACTCCACCCAGATGATAGCACACCACCGGAATGCGTCCGTCCACCGGTTCCGGCGGTGCCATCAGGCACTGTCCGGCGGTGCCGGTCAGGTTCAGCCGCTTCAGGCGGATACGCCCCTCCTGCTTCACCCACATCAGACGGAACACCCGAAAGGACAGGAACCGATAGCCGGACAGCAGACCGAACACCAGGTGGCCCGCCTCGTGCAGGATGATCTGCACCACCATAGAGAGATAAAAGGTCAGCAGCAGCCCGCCCATCAGCATCAGCTGGGTGCCAACTCCGGCATCCTCTGGCATCCCTGCCACCAGCACACCCCCCAGCGCAAATCCAATCAACAGTCCCAGCAGCAGCCCCAGCAGCCGTTTGGGCTCCCTCTTGTGTGCGCTGCCGCTTTTTCCTGCCTGCTTCGTTTTCATCTGATATCTCCTTCTTTTTTTCACCATTGTATCACAGGCTCCCGCACCGCCAAAAGGAAAAAGGCGGCCGATTCCCTTAAGTTTCCCTTAACTTCGACACGTTCCTCCCCCAACAATAGAACAAATGTTTGCATTCCATGCAGTTGTATGTTATGATACAGAAAATCCTTGTTGTCAGGAGGGAGCGCAGATGCATCAGCTGTCGCCCAAGCAAGAGCGAATCTATGCTTTTATCCTCTCTTTTACTCATGAATACGGTTATCCCCCCTCGGTGCGTGAAATCGCCGAGGCAGTGGGTCTGAAAAGCCCGTCCACCGTCCACTTTCATCTGAAAAGTCTGGAGGAGGCCGGGGTCATCTCCCGTGGTGCCGGAAAGACCCGGGCCATCACCGCCGTCCACCCCCGGGAGGATGTGCCGGTTTCCGATGAGGAGCGCATCCCCGTGCTGGGCAATGTGGCCGCCGGCGCCCCCATTCTGGCGGAAGAGCTGGTGGAGGAGTACATCCCCTTCGATACCCACGGCGAGGCCTGCTTTGCCCTTCGCATTCGGGGCGAGAGCATGATCGGCATCGGCATCCTGCCCGACGATCTGGTGATCGTCCGCCGGCAGGAAACCTGCAATCAGGGGGACATCGTGATCGCCCTCATCGGGGACGAGGCCACCTGCAAGCGGTTCTCCCGCCAAAACGGCCGCATCTGGCTGCTGCCGGAAAACCCGGACTATTCGCCCATCGACGGCACCTTTGCCCGCATTCTGGGCAAGGTCATCGGCCTGCACCGCCGTTACTGAATCAAGCACAAACCGCCCCGGACAGACGCTGTCCGGGGCGGTTTTCGCATCCCATGATGGCCGCACCCACGCTGTGCGTGGGTGCGGCTTGTCTTGCGGTTGAACTTACACCTTGCCGTACATAAACAGGTCGCACTTGAGCATACCGTTGTACAGCTTGCGTTTTTTGACCGCCTTCATGCCCAGGCAGTCCTCAAACTCCGTATGGCTGGACAGAATGCTCACTCTCCAGTCCGGCGGCATCCGCTTGACCACCTGACCGAACTGGCGGTACAGCTGGCTGGCCTCCTGCTTTTCCAGAAGGCGCTCGCCGTAAGGGGGATTGGTCACCAAGCGGCCATACTGTCCCTCTCCACGGAAGTCCATGGCATTGGCCACATCAAAGCGGACGATGTCCTCCACCTCCGCCTTTTCCGCGTTGGCCCGGGCGATTTCCACGGCATGGGGGTCAATATCGCCGCCCCAGATGTCATACTTGCCGTGGAACTGCTTGTCCATGGCTTCTTCCACCGCATCCATCCAGTACTTGGAGGGGATGACCTCCCACTTCTGGGCCGCAAAGCTGCGGTTCAGACCGGGGGCACGGTTCTGGGCAATCAGAGCGGCCTCGATGGCAATGGTGCCGCTGCCGCAGAAGGGGTCCCGGAAGGGGTCCAGTCCCTTGTAACGGCTCAACAGAACCAGCGCCGCTGCCAAGGTCTCCCGCAGGGGGGCCTCCACGCCCACCGCACGATAGCCACGCTTATACAGACCCTCGCCGGAAGTGTCCAGCATAATGGACACATGATCCTTCAAAATAGAGAACTGGATCTGGGTGCGGTATCCGGTTTCCGGCAGCCACTCCATGCCGTAGGCCTCGGAGAGGTGCTGGCTGACCGCCTTCTTGATGATGGACTGACAGGCCGGGATGCTGTGGAGCTGGGAGGAGATGGAGTAGCCCTTCACGGGGAACTCGCCGTCCTGGGCGATCCAATCCTCCCAGTCGATCTTCTTCACGCCCTGAAACAGCTCTTCAAAGCTGCGTGCTTCAAATTCGGCCAGCACCAGCTGGACCCGGGCGCCGCAGCGCAGCCACAGGTTGAAGCGGGGGATGTCCGCCAAGGTTCCCTTGCAGGTGACATGACCGTTTTCCGCACGCACCTCCGCAGCCCCCAGCCGCTTCAGCTCGTCCGACACAAGTTTCTCCAGTCCCATCAGGCAGGGGACGACAAATTTTAACTGTTCCATAGGCAAACCCTTTCCGTTTCCATTGTAATCATTTGAATGGAATAAGTATAACCAATAACGCCGGAAAGTGCAATTGTTTCCTTCTGGACAATCCCGTGCAATCCTGCTACAATGTGGGCAAGTAACCCCGAAGGAGGTGCGTTTATGTCCCTGAATGTCTATTTATGGCTGGCAGGTGCGGTCCTCTTCGCTGTGATCGAGTGGATCTCTGCCACCACGGCGGACTCCCTCTGGTTCTCGGTGGGCGCACTGGCCGCCATGCTGGTGGCTCTGTTCACCGACAGTCTGCCGGGTCAGGTGCTGGTTTTCGTCATCGTCAGCCTGATTTCCGTGCTGCTGCTCCGTCCGCTGGTGAAAAAGCACATCAACCCACACACCACCCCCACCAATGCCGACCGCCTGATCGGCTGTGATGCCACGGTCCTCCAAACGGTGGACAATGCGCAGGCCTCCGGCCAAGTGCGGCTTCAAGGGCAGGTCTGGACCGCCCGCAGTGAGGACGGCTCGGTCCTGGTGCCGGACACTCCGGTGACTGTGGTCCGGCTGGAAGGGGTCAAAGTCATCGTCCGTCCCGCATCGGCTGCGGAATGATTGAAAGGAGTTTTTACTATGTGGATTTTCTTTGCTATCCTGGGCTTGCTGGTCGTCCTCTTTTTGGCCCGCTGCACCAAAATCGTGCATCAGAGCCAGGCCTTCGTGGTGGAGCGTCTGGGTGCCTTCCATGATGTGTGGGGTGTCGGCGTCCACTTCCGTATGCCCTTTGTAGACCGCTGCTCCCGTCCCATCTCCCTGAAGGAGCAGGTGGTGGACTTTGCGCCCCAGCCGGTCATCACCAAGGACAATGTCACCATGCAGATCGACACCGTGGTGTTCATGGAGATCACCGACCCCAAGCTGTATATGTATGGCGTGGAGCATCCCATGCCTGCCATTGAGAACCTGACCGCCACCACCCTGCGTAACCTGATCGGCGAGCTGGAGCTGGACCAGTCCCTGACCAGCCGTGACCTGATCAACGCCAAGATGCGCTCCATTTTGGACGAGGCCACCGATCCTTGGGGCATCCGTGTCAACCGGGTGGAGCTGAAGAACATCATCCCGCCCAGAGAGATTCAGGACGCCATGGAGCGCCAGATGAAGGCCGAGCGTGAGCGCCGTGAGACCCTGCTGCAGGCCGAAGGCCAGAAGCAGAGCCAGATTCTGGTGGCCGAGGGCGAGCGCCAGAGCGTTATCCTCCGTGCCGAAGCCGCCAAGGAAGCCGCCATTATGGAGGCCGAGGCCAAGGCCGCTACCATCCTGAAGGTGAAGGAAGCCGAGGCCGAGGGCCTGCGTCTGCTGACCGCCGCCAACCCCAGCAATGCCGTCATTCAGCTGAAGAGCCTGGAGGCCTTCACCGCTGCTGCCGACGGCAAGGCCACCAAGATCATCATCCCCAGCGAGATCCAAGGTCTGGCCGGTCTGGCCGAGGGCGTGGTGGAAGCGGTCAAAGAGGTCAAAAAGTAAGTTTTCCACAAAGCAACGGTATCAACCAGGCATCGGAAGTTCCGATGCCTGGTTTTTTGCACTTTGGAGGACGAAATTGGGCCTCAACGCATCGGCGCTCGAAAGAGTTTTCCACAAAACGGAGGGATAACAGGAGCGTCTGCACATCGGACGATCGGCGCAAGCCATCCCCCGATGCAGGACTGCCCTCACACCGACCGGATGCTTCGTCGCTGTGTTCCTCGGAGGGACAGAGTGGACTGCGGCACATCCCCGACGCTTCGCCCGCTGCGCTCGCTCTGCATGCCAAACCCTTCCTTTGTCCTCTCCTGCATTTCATCCCTGTCATCCACCAAGCGTTGATTTGTCAAGGAGGAATTCTGCATTTCAATCCGCTTTGAAAAAGTGGAGGGGGTGAACCCTTTTCGCTGCATAGCACTACCTACCGAAGAAGGCAGCCATTTCCCCTCGAGAGCGCACGACTGCCGCAGGCAGTCGCACCGCCCACTTGTGGGTGGTGCATAAGTGCGCCCTTAGACGGAGCCTAATGGACTATACTTTTGAAATTGATATTAAAGCTAAATCAAAATAAATCTAACCGCCAGATTGATCCGAATTTGCTAAATTAAACCTATGGTGTGTGTTCGAAATATTAAAAATACGGTACAATATGGATATGAAAATGGAAACGGAAAGGAGTTTTTATATGGACCAGAATAAAATCGGGAAATTCATTTCTATATCAAGAAAGAAGAAAGGTTTCACACAAAAGCAGTTGGCAGAGGAGTTAGGGATTAGTATAAATGCGGTTAGTAAATGGGAGCGAGGACTAAATCTCCCAGATGCTTCATTTATGCAGGAACTGTGCACGATATTAGGCATAACATTAAACGAATTATTCGAAGGCGAAAAATTAACCAGCGGAGAGATAATTATGAAATCAGAAAAAAAGATTCTGTCATTGATGATGACTTTAGAACAATTGAGAATCGTCGAGGTACTGATTCAAATACTAATTGGCCTGGGAATTGCTTTGACAATATCATCCGGATTTATATTAACAACTTTGAATCAAAAAATCGTATTTATTATCATAGGACTTTTTGTTTGGGCATTTGGATTATTTTTAAAAGTCAAGGTTAGAAGAACCATAGATTTATTAGAACAGTAAGGTTCGGACGAAAGCATGACTCCTTTCTCGTGGCGCACTTGCTGGGTTTAGACTGTCCCGAGCGCATCTTCAGCGGCTACATGGACGACCGGACACCGGAGGACTACGCCCCACACCTTCCGCCGGAAGCCGTTGCAGACTTCCGCCCCCTGTTTTCCACAGTTTAAGCGCAAAAAAGACAGCATTCGGAATTCCGAATGCTGTCTTTTGTTTTTGAATGGAAGTTACACCACACGGCGGAAGGTCAGGCCGGTACGG
>JARIAU010000006.1 GCA_029257695.1 Oscillospiraceae bacterium | reverse complement strand
TCTGCACTGTGCAGGTCATAGGGGTTGAACATGGATACACGGTGTCCCCGGCGCTCCATTTCTTCCTTCAGCGCAGCGGCAGCAGCATTGTGCCCTCCCCCTGTACCACAAGATAAGATCAACGCTTCCACAAAAACCCCACCTTCACAGCCTCCCGCTCTTCTTTGCTTTGGTGCAGTTTCAGGCAGACCACACCGCAGATGAGCAGAAATCCAAATGTAATCACCGTGGACCGGACCACTGCTGCAATCGCAACCAACGCCGTCAAAAAGGCAATCATCGTGCGATAGAAATGCGGTTGAATCCGAACCACCAGAGAGAAAAAGAGAAAACTGGCTGCCAAAAGCAGCAAAGGCCGACTATCCATCGCCAGACCGAGCAAACAGCCAAAGCTGGTTGCAATCCCCTTTCCGCCTAGGAACCGGAAAAACACCGGATAGGCATGCCCCAACACCGGTGCTGCCATTACAAAAGGCAGTGCCGCTCCAGAACCAGCCTCCGGGCGCAGCGTCAGAAACAGATAGACCGGCACAGCCCCCTTGGCCACATCCCCAATCAGCGTCAACACCCCACAGAGAGTTCCACCGCATAAAAAGGCATTGGTCGCTCCCGGATTACGATCTTTACAGTCTGCCAGTTCCTCTTCCTTGTGGAACAGGGGCAGCAGAATACGAGCAAACATCAAACTGCCCGACAAATATCCAAACAGGATAAACATCATTGTGTATACCATGCGATCCTCCCATGATCCTTCCCCGACCGGCTTGTGTATGCACAGCCGCTCTCTCTTGCATCAACCTCAACAGAGGATATGCCTCGACAGCCACGGACAAGCAGCCGCACTCCGGTTTGTCACCATCGCATCCATAGGTCTAGAAATACTCAGCATCAGTTTAGCACATTTTTCGGTATTCTTCCACCAAAATCTGTCCTCTCTCAGGCATTCCTCGCTGTTTTACAAAGAAAGCGGTAGTTTTGCGCCTGTAAATGTTGTATAATGATGAAATCAACATTCTATGCGAGGTATGAAACGATGAATCAAGAATCAAATTCTCGAGGGATGTCCTTAGTCAAAAAAGGAAAACGCGGCATCGTTGCCGCCGTATTCAGCCGAGCCGGACTGGTGATCCTTCTGCTTGCTCTTCAGGTACTTCTCCTCATCGGTATCTTTCAGCGGTTTGAACCGTATATCCCCCATATTTACAGCTTATCCATTCTTCTGAATTCGCTGATCGTGCTTTACTTACTGAATTCCAGCTTTGATCCTACCGCCAAAATCACTTGGCTCATCATTATTTTGGTATTTCCGGCCTTTGGCGCACTGCTGTTTCTTTATACGCAGCAGGATATTGGCCACCGGGCCTTGAAAGCACGGGCGTTGCAGCTGATCAAAGAAACCAAGCATATCATTCCTCAGTCGCAGCAAACCATGGAACAGCTGCGACATGTTTCTCCCGGAGCGGCGGCACTGGCAAACTATGTATCCCGCAGCGGCTGCTATCCGATTTATCAAAACACACAGGTGACCTACTTTCCCATCGGCGAAGACAAATTCGAGGCCCTTTTGAAGGAGCTGGAGCAAGCCAAACAGTTTATCTTTTTGGAATATTTTATCATCAACGAAGGCATCATGTGGGGACAGGTACTGGAAATTTTAGCCCGCAAAGTCCAAGAGGGCGTGGATGTGCGGGTCATGTATGACGGCACTTGTGAGTTTTCGGCGTTGCCACATAACTATCCAAAGCGTCTGAAGCAGCTTGGAATTCAATGCAAGGCCTTTGCCCCTATCACTCCCTTTGTTTCCACCCACTACAATTATCGGGATCACCGCAAAATCTTGGTCATTGATGGCAAAGTCGGCTTCACCGGTGGCGTTAATCTGGCAGATGAATACATCAACCGCCACGAACGCTTTGGTCACTGGAAAGATACGGCCGTGATGCTCAAGGGAGAAGCCGTTCGAAGCTTTACGCTGATGTTTCTCCAGATGTGGTCAATGGAGGAAAAAGAGCCGGTCTTTGAACCCTACATTCAAGTTCCGAAGGCTCTGAATATTCATGCCAATGGATTTGTGATGCCCTACGGCGACTGTCCGCTGGACAGCTATAAGGTCGGAGAGCAGGTTTATATTGACCTTTTGAACCGAGCAGAGCGCTATGTCCACATTATGACCCCCTATCTGATTTTGGACGGCGAGATGGAGAACGCCATTAAGTTCGCTGCCGAGCGAGGTGTGGATGTGCGGATCATCTTGCCAGGAATTCCGGACAAGAAAATCCCTTACGCTCTCGCTCTGACTCACTATGCTTCTCTGCTCAGTTCCGGTGTCAAACTTTATGAGTACACGCCCGGCTTTGTTCACGCAAAGAACTTTGTTGTGGATGACCGTGAAGCGGTGGTCGGCACCATCAATCTGGATTATCGCAGCCTGTATCACCACTTTGAATGCGCCGCCTATATGTACGGTGTGGACTGCATTTCCGATGTGGAACAGGATTTTCTGGACACCCAGGAAAAATGCAGAGCCGTTACCGTTCAATCCTTGGCACATGCTTCCCCTGCCCGCCGCATTACCGGCTACATTATGAAGGTCTTTGCTCCGCTGCTGTAAGCTTCTTACTGTGCCAACATAAAAAGCATCCCGTCGAACCTTGTTCGGCGGGATGCTTTTTATTCTTCACTCAGTTGTTTCAATCGGGCCGGATCGATCACTTCTACCACGCCCCGAGCCAGTGTTACAAATCCCTCACTCTGGAAATAGCGAAGCATACGAGTGACCACCTCCCGGGCAGTCCCCAGATGATTTCCAATAATTTCATGGGTGATTTTCAGTGTGTTGGTGCCCTCCAATGCCGTCTCCTCCAACAGGAAACCAGCCAAACGCTTGTCGAAGCTCTTCCACATGATTTGTTCCACCAACCACATCACTTCTGAAAAATGGCTGGCCATAATTTCATTCATATAATTAGCCATCGGCGCAGACTGATCCGCTACCTGCTTGAACACTTCCGGTGGGATCACCCAAACCTCTGTGTCCTTTTCCGCCTGAATCGTAATATCAAACTGAATGCTCCGCATCATACACGATGCCGTCAGTAAACACAAATCCATATCAAACAGACGATAGATGGTGATTTCACGGCCTTCTTGCGACATAATATAGGCTCTCAGCTGTCCCGAACGGAGCAGCATCAAGCCAGAGCAGTCCATCGAGCCATTGTGCACCACGGTACCCTTCGGAATGGAACGGAAGGTCACGGTGTTCGAAATCAGCGTCTGCTGTTCCGAAGTCAATTGATTCCATACAGGAAAATAGTCTTGAAATTCCATTGTAGACCCTCCCTTGTTCCGTCCAGTATAAAATACCTCTCCAGAGATGTCAAATACAACTTGACTTTCCAGTCTCTGCGTCTATAATAATATACGGCATATGCCATAAACTCTTTTCAACGGGGGTGTCCAATGGCTCGACCCAGAAAATGCAGAAAAGTGTGCCGACTGCCGGATAACCACGGATTTCTCCCTCTCTCCGGTGAGAATCTGTGTCCTGTTGTTATCACGGTAGATGAATACGAAACCCTGCGCCTCATTGACAAAGAAGGATTTTCACAAGAACAGTGCGGAGAATATATGCAGATTGCCCGAACGACGGCACAGCAGATTTACAACTCTGCCCGCAAAAAACTGGCCACCGCTTTGGTGGATGGACTGCCCATCCGAATTGAAGGCGGCGACTACCACCTCTGTGACGGAACCGAAGCAGAATGCAGCTGCAATGGATGCAAAAAGCACCGGCGCTGCTGCAACGACCCAGAGTAATAAATGGAGGATTTTCGATGCGTATTGTCATTCCCTTGGATGAAACGAAAACACAGGTCTGTGTCACCTTTGGCCGTGCCCCTTATTTTCTGGTAGGCGACGAAAAAGAAACTCAGATTTTGCCCAATCCCGGTGCTCAAGCCCAGGGCGGAGCAGGAATCAAAGCAGCCCAATTTGTGGTGGATCAGGGTGCAGATGCTTTGGTGACCGTTCGCTGTGGTCAAAACTCAGCGGATGTGTTTGCTGCTGCGGAGATTGCAATTTATCAGGCCACTGACTCCTCTGCCTCCGAGAATTTTGCCGCCTGTCTCTCCGGCAAGCTGGACAAGCTGACTCACTTCCACGCCGGCTATCAGGGGATCCGATGAAAATTGCGGTTCTCAGCGGCAAAGGCGGCGCTGGAAAAACCATGGTGTCCGTTAATCTGGCCGTATCCGCCGGACAGGCCGTCTATATCGATTGCGATGTGGAAGAACCCAATGGCCGGTTGTTTTTTCAGCCAGAATCGGTGACTTCCAAGGAAGTGAGTACCCTTCTGCCTGCCTTTGATGCAGCTCGATGCAACGGATGCCGTCGGTGCGTGGATGTTTGCCGTTTTAATGCACTTTTATTCCTGCGGGGCGTTCCGAAGGTGTTTCCCGAGGTCTGCCACAGCTGCGGCGGCTGTCAGCTTGTTTGTCCGGTGGATGCAGTACGAGAAGTGCCAAAGCCGGTCGGACACTTGGAATGCGGAACCCACGGTGCTGTCACTGTAATTTCCGGAGAACTGACTCCCGGTGAAGCCTCTGGTGTTCCGGTGATTCACGCTGCATTGCAGGAAATCACCGATCCGGACACCACGGTTATCATTGACTGCCCTCCCGGCAGTGCCTGTTCCGTCATGGAAAGTATTTCTGTCGCCGACTACTGCATTTTGGTGGCAGAGCCAACCGCGTTTGGACTGCACAACTTCCGGATGGTCCAGGAACTGACTTCTCTTTTGAACAAACCGTGTGGAGTCGTCATCAACAAACTGGATGCGTCCTATCCCCCGCTGGAAACCTTTTGTTCCGAACATCAGCTCCCCATTCTGGCGCGCATCCCCTACCGTTCAGACCTTGCTGACTTACTGTCCCACGGCATTCTGATCGTGGAACAGGATCCTTCCATGCAAACTCTGTTTCGGTCGATTCTTTCCCGGATTGGAGGGATGCTTTCGTGAAACGCCTGCTGATTTTAAGCGGCAAGGGTGGCACAGGAAAAACCACCACTGCCGCCGCATTTATTGCGTTTGCAAGAGCAAACGCCTTTGCCGACTGCGACATTGATGCCCCCAATCTCATGCTGGTCACGCAGCAGGAAACCGCTCCGGAACAAACGGCTTTTTACGGAGCCGAAAAAGCCGTGATCAACCCAGATGTCTGTGTGGGCTGTGGCCTCTGTGCACAGCACTGCCGATTCGGGGCCTTGGATGCCTGCAACGGAATTTATCAGGTCAATGAATTCGCCTGTGAAGGCTGCGGAGTGTGTGAACTGGTATGTCCACAGAACGCCGTTCAGCTGGTACCGGATGAATCCGGAACACAGGTCCTCTACCAAGGCACACACACCTTTTCCACGGCAACCTTAAAAATGGGCCGTGGAAACTCCGGCAAACTGGTCAGTGCTGTGAAAATGGCTCTGTTAAAGCACGCCCCGGAGTGTTCTCTGGCAGTCTTTGACGGCTCACCCGGGATTGGATGCCCTGTGATCGCATCCATTAGCGGTATGGATCTGGTCTTAGTTGTGGCAGAGCCGTCCCGCTCCGGAATCAGTGATTTGGAACGATTGCTCCGCGCAGCACAGCCCTTTCAGGTCCCACTGGCCGTCTGTGTCAACAAATGGGACACCAGTCCGGAACACTCCGCTGCCATCGAGGCATTTTGCGACACCCACGAGCTTCCTTTTGTCGGCAAAATCCCTTATGACAAAACCGCATCTGCCGCCATCAACACTGGGAGAAGCGTGGCGGATTTGGACTGCCCTGCCCGGACCGCTCTGTGGTCAGTCTATCAAAACACCTTGTCTCTGCTGGGTTTGGCAGACTGAAGGGTGTCCCTGAACTGTTATTTTAGAACAAAGGAGTCTTTTTATTATGAAACGCATGATTGCTGTCCCTGCAATGGGTACCAACATCGGCCAACACTTTGGCCACTGTGAATCCTTCCTCTTCTTTGACACGGAGGACGGAGCCATTCTCTCTCAGACCTCCATTCCTAATCCCGGACATCGCCCCGGTTTTCTTCCTAACTTTCTGGCCGACCACGGTGCTCAGATCGTGATTGCTGCCGGCATGGGCGGCGGCGCCGTAGACATTTTCAATGAGCGTGGTGTGGAAGTGGTGCTTGGTGCGCAAGGCGATGCCGCTGCTGCGGTTCAGTCCTATCTCCGAGGTGATCTGAAGTCCACCGGCTCGGTATGTCACGAACACGAGCACGCAGACGAGTGCGGCGAACACTAACCAAAGGAAACAGCGGTGTCCTCTCTTCGGAGAAGGCACCGCTGTTTCCTTTCGTGATATTGTCACGGTAATATCCTACCATTTTGGTTATAATACAGAAAAACTTAGAAAGGAGCTGCTATTATGGCGGTTATTCATATCAACAACAAAGAGAGTTTTGCATCTCTGCGGGATTCCTCCCTTCCCATCCTCGTGGAATTTATGGCACCCTGGTGCGTCTATTGCCGCAGAATCGGCCCTGCATTCGAGCAGCTGGCTCAGCAGTACGAAAGCAAACTGCAGTTCGCTCAGGTCGATATTGATGAAGTGCCGGATTTGGCAGAGCAGGAACAGATTGAAGTGGTTCCTACGCTGATCCTGTATCGTAACGGCTCTGCTATCGGTTCCATCGTCGCCCCCGAATCCAAGGCAAAGCTGGATGCATTTATTCAGGAAACGATGCATGAATTGGAGGGTTTCGCATGACCCATATTTATGATATGATTATCGTCGGCGGCGGTCCCGGCGGATATACCGCTGCCCTATACGCCGCCAGATCCGGTCTGGACACCCTGGTGCTGGAAAAGCTGTCCGCCGGTGGTCAGATTGCCCTGACCCATCAGGTCGACAACTACCCCGGATTCGATCAGGGCATCGACGGATTTTCTCTTGGTATGCAGATGCAGGCGGGTGCAGAGCGGTTCGGTGCCAAAACCATCCTTGCGGAGGTCACGGCTTTGGACTTGAAGGCTCCTGTCAAGGTCATCGAAACCAGTGAAGGCACTTTCCATGCAAAAACCGTGGTCTTTGCCACCGGCGCCAACCCGAGAACGCTGGGCGTAGCACGGGAAGAAGAACTGGTCGGACGAGGTGTTCACTACTGCGCCGCCTGTGACGGTATGTTTTACAAAGGCAAGACCGTTGTCATTGTCGGCGGTGGAAACACCGCCGCAGCGGATGCACTGGTTCTGTCCCGTGTTGCAAAGAAAGTCTATCTTGTGCATCGCAGAGACACCCTTAAGGCCACAAAAATCTACCACGAACCGCTGATGCAGGCGGAAAATGTGGAGCTGATTTGGAACAGTGAAGTGGACTCCTTCTTGGTGGACGGCCGTGTGGTCGGTGTCACTTTGAAAAACCGCATCACGGGCGAACGGTCGGAATTGGCCTGTGACGGCGTGTTTGTCAGCGTGGGACGCAAGCCTGCCTCCGAGTTGGTGGAAGGCATTCTTCCTCTGGATGCGTCCGGCTATGTCATTGCGGATGAATCCACCCGCACGGAACTGCCTGGTGTGTATGCCGTAGGCGATGTGCGCACCAAAGTCCTGCGCCAGGTGGCAACCGCTGTGGCCGACGGCGCCATGGCAGTCCACTATGCCGAGGAATATCTGGCCGGAGGTTAATTTCATGCGGTCTCGTTTCTCTCTGCTCCGTCCGGTATTGTTTACGCTGGGCGGAGCATTGATTGGATTTTTGTATTACTGGTTTTTCGGCTGCACCAATGGCTGTGTCATCACCTCAAACCCCTATCGAGTCACTCTGTATACCGCTCTCATTGGATGGCTGATTGCGGGCGCAACAAAAAAGGAGGACAACCATTCATGCAATATGTAGTTTCATTTCTGGAAGGCATTATTACCTTTATTTCCCCCTGTCTTCTTCCTATGCTTCCCATTTACATCACTTATTTTGCCGGCGGCGGCGAGCGCACCCGGAAGAAAACCTTGACCTCTGCACTTGGCTTTGTCCTGGGCTTCACGGTTGTCTTTATCACGATGGGCGCCTTGGCCGGTACGGTCGGCGGATTTCTTAAAGATCATCAAACCGCAGTCAACATCATTTCTGGTCTGATTGTCATATTCTTCGGCTTGAACTTCCTCGGTGTGTTCAATGTCAACTTGTTCCACGGCGGCAGCCACAAGGTGCGGCAGACAGAGATGGGGTTCCTCTCTGCCATTGTGTTCGGCATGGTCTTCTCCGTCGGATGGACTCCCTGCGTGGGCGCCTTCTTGGGTTCCGCTCTGATGCTGGCTTCTCAACAGGGGCAGGCCCTCACCGGAATGCTCATGCTGCTCACTTACTCGTTGGGGCTTGGCATCCCCTTCCTGCTGAGCGCCGTGTTGATTGACTATCTGAAATCGGCCTTTGACTGGATCAAACGCAACTATAAGATCATCAATATCATCAGCGGCAGCTTGCTGGTTCTGATGGGTATTCTGATGGCAACCGGCCTGTTTGGCCGACTGCTCATTCTGCTGAGCTAATGGAGGAACTATGGAAAAGAAAAAAGGACTGATTTTAATTGCACTGGTTATCGTGTTGGTCATTGGCGGCGCCTATCTGCTTTATGACAAGTTGGGTGCTAATCTGACCCCCAATCAGCTGGCTCCTACCCCCGGTGCCTCCTCTTCGCAAACGGACACACAGGACAGTCACAAGCCGGATGCCGCTTCTTCCGGCACACCGGACACATCCAACGAATCCGAAGCACCCACTCATGAGGCAAAAAAGGCACCGGATTTCACCGTGTATGATGCCGACGGAAATGCTGTCAAGCTCTCTGACTTCTTCGGAAAACCCATTGTGCTGAACTTCTGGTCCAGCCGCTGCGGTCCCTGCAAAATGGAGATGCCGGACTTTAACGAGGTCTATAAGGAAATGGGCGATGAGGTCCAGTTCCTTATGGTTAACATGACAGATGGTTCCTGGGATACCAAGGAAACTGCTGCCAAATTCATCGAGCAGGAGGGCTACGAGTTCCCGGTGTTCTTTGACACCGATCAATCTGCTGCCCGAACCTACGGCATTTATTCTCTGCCCACCACATTCTTTATTGATGCCAACGGTGTGCCTGCCGCATGGGCAAACTCTGCCATCAATCGTGCAACGATGGAACAAGGGCTGGATATGATTCTGCCGAAACAGTAAACCGCAGACAAAGAAAACCGCAGACGGAGCAATCAAAAGCTCTGTCTGCGGTTTGTTATTTTAGTTTGTATTTTATCAAAGGCAGAACCAATCAGGTTGGCTCTCCCTCTCTCTGAATCCTACGAATACTCTTTTCGATTTTGCCTCTGGGAATCATCAACTCATGACCACACCCCGTGCAGATCAACCGAAAGTCCATGCCGATCCGCATCACTTTCCATGTTTTACTCCCGCAGGGATGCGCTTTTTTCAGTTCCAGCACATCACCGACTCTGACATCCATGGTGGACACCTCCTTCTTTTTTCCTCTGTTTCACCAAATCCGGCTTCAATCTGACTGAACGAATCCCGTTTTCCCGCATACAATAATAATATCGCAATCAAACGGGAGGTTTTATTATGGGAGATTATTTGCCCGAAGGGCGCATTCTTACCACACCTGAAAACAGGGAATCCATGAAAGATCTGGATGCACTGGCAGAGGCCATGCAAAAAAGGACCATTTTGGAAGGCATGGTAGTACGATGCGACAAAAATCACACACTCTACATTGATCTCGGCGACCACATCGGAGTCATCCCCAGAGAGGAAGCCGCGTTGGGACTCTCCGAAGGGGCCGTCAGTGAATTTTCCGTGCTGTCCCGTGTCGGGAAGCCCGTTTCTTTTCATGTGGTAGCACTGGAATCCAACGATGGCACTATCACACCCATTTTATCCCGGAAAGGTGCACAGCTTGAGGCGCTCTCACATCTGAGAACGCACCCCATCGGCACTGTGCTCCCGGCCACTGTCACACATCTGGAACCGTTTGGCGCATTTGTGGACATTGGCTGCGGACTGATTTCCATGCTTCCCATCGCCCAAATTTCTGCATCCCGCATCTGTCATCCCCGTCAGCGTTTTCGTCCGGGCCAGCAAATCCAGGTGGTATATCTTGGTTACGACACCGACACCCATCATATTCTGCTCTCTCACCGAGAACTGCTTGGTACATGGGAGGAGAACGCAGCGCAATTTCAAACAGGCGATACTGTCACCGGCATTGTGCGGGGCATTAAGGATTATGGTATTTTTATTGAGCTGACCCCGAACCTCACCGGCCTGTCCGAGTATCGGGACGGTCTTGCAGAAGATCAGCGTGTTTCGGTCTTTATCAAGGCCATTCTTCCCCAAAAGCACAAAATCAAACTCAACATCATCGATGCCTTAGACGAGATCGTCCCCTACTCCCCAATCACATATCCCCCGCTCCCACAGCGGGTAGAGCCTTGGCTTCCATAAGGGCCATCAGTTCTTGCCTCGGATCAAGTCCCAATAGGTCTTTGCCGCCTGCTCCACTTTATTTTCACCATAGGCATAGTAGTGCCGATCCTTCAGCGCATCCGGCAGATACTGCTGTGCCACATAATGGTTGGGATAGTCATGAGGAAACCGATACGAGCAGCCATGTCCCAGCTTTTGAGCTCCGGAATAATGGCTGTCCATCAGATGGGCCGGAATATCACCAAATTTCCCTCCCCGGACATCGCTCATGGCCAGATCAATACCCCGAATGGCAGAGTTGGACTTGGGGGCTGTGGCCAACAAAAGGACCGCCTCGGCAAGGGGAATCCGAGCCTCTGGAAGGCCCAGCATATTCGCACTGTCCACACAAGCCTTGACGATGGACACAGCCTGCGGATAAGCCAAACCAATGTCCTCGCTGGCAATCACCATCAATCTCCGGCAAACGGAGATCAGATCTCCGGCCTCCAACAACCGGGCCAAGTAATGCAATCCCGCATCAGGATCTGAACCGCGGATGGACTTTTGGAAGGCAGACAGCGTGTCGTAGTGACTGTCTCCATCCCGGTCATAGCGCATGGCAGACCGCTGGGCCACCACAAGTGCGTTTTCCATCGTGATATGCACCAGGCCATCCGTTTCCACTCCGGCGGAAGAAAACAGCAGTTCCACTGCATTGATGGATTTACGCACATCTCCACCACAGGCCGTGGAAAGATGCTCCACTACACCATCTTCGATCACCGCCTTGGTGCCGCTGCGCTGCTCCAAGATGGAGAAGGCTCGCCATACCGCAGGTGCGATTTCCTCCGGAGTGACCGATTTGAATTCAAACACCGTAGAACGGGACAAAACAGCATTAAACACATAAAAATAAGGGTTTTCCGTGGTGGATGCAATCAGCGTAATCTTCCCGTTTTCCATAAACTCCAGCAAAGACTGCTGTTGTTTTTTATTAAAGTACTGAATCTCATCCAAATAGAGCAGAACGCCATTGGGTGCCATCAGCGTATCCACATCGGCAATCACCTCTCGAATGTCGGAGATACCTGCCGTGGTTGCATTGAGCCGATGCAAGGTGCGATGGGTCTGTTTTGCAATGATATTAGCCACCGTGGTCTTGCCCGTGCCGGACGGTCCATAAAAGACCATATTGGGGATGTTTCCGCTCGCGATCACTCGGCGCAGCACTCCGTGCTCGCCCAAAATATGACGCTGTCCCACCACTTCGTCCAATGTATTCGGGCGGATCTCATCCGCCAAAGGTCGATAATCCATATTCTGTCACCACCTAACAACTGGGGTTGCCGCATCCAGCGGCAACCCCAGTTTATCATAAAGAGAATCAGCGATAAAGAGGATATTTCTCGGTCAGCTCCACCACCTGCCGGCGGATTGCGTCCTTTTTCTCCTCAAAGTTGTGGGCCGTTTCACAAATCAGCTTGCCCACCAGACGGAAATCCTCCTCCGTCAGGCCACGGCTGGTGGCCGCAGGGGTACCCAGCCGGACTCCACTGGTAATAAACGGAGACTCCGGATCGTTGGGGATGGTGTTCTTATTGGCTGTAATATAAATTTCGTCCAAACGGTGCTCCATCTCCTTGCCGGTCAAGTGCGCCGGACGCAAATCCACCAACATGAGGTGATTATCCGTTCCGCCGCTGACCAACTCCAGCCCATTCTGCTGGATGGCCTCCGCCAAGGCCTGTGCATTGCACACCACCTGATGCTGGTATGCTTTGAACTCCGGCTTCAGTGCCTCTCCCAGTGCCACTGCTTTAGCGGCAATGATGTGCATCAACGGTCCGCCCTGGGAACCTGGGAAAATGGCCGAATTGATCTTCTTGGCCAGGGTTTCATCGTTGGTGAAAATCATTCCGCCACGGGGACCCCGCAGGGTTTTGTGGGTCGTGGTAGTCACCACATCGGCATACGGGATGGGGGACGGATGCTCACCGGCGGCGACCAGTCCGGCAATATGTGCCATGTCCACCATCAAATAAGCGCCCACCTCATGAGCAATGTCGGCGAAGGCCTTGAAATCAATCTGACGAGGATAGGCAGAAGCACCGGCAATGATCATTTTGGGGTGGTTGGCACGGGCAATCTGGCGGACCTGATCGTAATCAATGCGATGCGTGACGGGATCCACTCCATAGGAAACCATGTGATAATGCTTGCCGGAGAAGTTGACAGGAGAGCCGTGGGTCAGGTGTCCTCCCTGATCCAAATCCATACCCATAACCGTATCGCCGATGTTGCACAACGCTTGATAAACGGCATAGTTTGCCTGTGCGCCGGAATGGGGCTGCACATTGACATACTTTGCACCAAACAACTCCTTCGCACGCTCCCGGGCCAGATTTTCCACCACATCCACATACTCGCACCCGCCGTAATAGCGTCGGCCGGGATAGCCCTCGGCATATTTGTTGGTCAGCACCGAACCAGCTGCCGCCAAGACCGCAGGGCTTACGATGTTCTCGGATGCAATCAGTTCAATGTTGCGATTCTGCCGCATAAATTCCTGCTCGATTGCCTGCCCCACAGCCGGGTCAGATGCCGTGATAAAATCCATCATTTCTTTGACCATTGTAATCCCTCCATAATGCACCATACTGTGCTGATTTTGGTTTTTCCTGTTCTGCCCCTGATTATACCAAAGGCACCCAACCTGCACAACAGAAACTTAGAAAATGGATGCATTTTTTGTTTCTCCGTGCTATACTGTTTCTTACCAAACCAAGAGAAACAGAATGAGGTTTATCTATGAAACGACCGGAAGATGTACACTTTATCGTCGAAGAGCTGAAGCAGCTCTACCCCGATGCACTTTGCTCCCTGCAATACGAAAAAGACTATGAATTGCTGTTTGCCGTTCGCCTCTCGGCTCAGTGCACAGATGAGCGGGTCAACAAAGTGACCCCCGCCCTCTTTGCCCGGTTCCCCACTCTGGAATCCTTTGCCGAGGCCGATCCCACCGAAGTAGGAGAATACATCCACTCCTGCGGCTTTTACAACGGCAAGAGCAAGGATCTGGTTCATTGCGCCCAAAAGCTGCTCTCTGATTTCGGTGGTAAAGTTCCTTCTGCGATGGAAGACCTGCTCAGCCTTCCGGGCATCGGACGAAAAACCGCAAATTTGATCCAAGGGGACATTTACGGCGCCCCCGGTGTCGTGGTAGCGGACACGCACTGCATCCGCATCACCGGACGACTGGGCTTGACCGACGGCACCAAGGACCCTGCAAAGGTAGAAAAACAGCTGCGTGAAGTTCTGCCGCCAGAGGAATCCAACGACTTCTGCCACCGGATGGTGCTGCACGGTCGCGCAGTCTGCACCGCCCGTGTGGCCAAGTGCGAAATCTGTCCGCTGGCAACCCGCTGCACACATTTCCTGACTGCCGGCAAGGATGCCTGATGTTTAATTTTGCTCTGCTGCCTTTTTCTGGGCCTCTCGCTCCATTTTCGAATAAATGCAGCCGCAGTAATCCTGCCGGTAAAGTTCATAATCCCCCGACAGCACGATGGAGCGCTTGTAGCCTTCCTTCTTCTTGAAGTCCGACGGCAGCGCCTTGACGGAATGGATAGGGCCAAGCTCCTCCATCATATCATTGAGTGCTACGGCATTTTTCATGGGACTGATGGTTAGCGTGGTGGTAAAATATTCACACCCAAGCTCTTCTGCCGCCTTTGCGGCCTCTTCCATCCGCATCCGATAGCAGACCATGCAGCGTTTTCCACCTTCCGGCTCTTTTTCCAGTCCACGGACGGCCTGTGCAAAGCGCTCCGGATCATATCGGCCTTCCACCACAGTCACATCGGAATCCGGCAGCATTTCCGCCACCAGTCGCTTTAATTCCGACACTCGATAGCGGTACTCCGACTCCGGTGCAATGTTGGGTTTATAGTAGAACAGCGTAATTTTGAAGTATTTGACCAGATATTCCAATACATAACTGCTGCAAGGCGCACAGCAGCTATGCAGCAGCAGGGTGGGTCTGCCTTCCAATTTCGGCAGTATCCGCTCCAGTTCTTTTTGATAGTTTCGTTTTTGATTCATAATTTTGATCACCGTGTGTTATTTTACTACATTTTATTTTTAGAATCAATGTTAGGAGGCAATCCCCATGGATTTGGAACATTTAAGGCAGACCCTTTCCGACCGGACGGTCGGTCCCATTGATGGTTCGGCTCCGGCAGCGGTATTGGTGCCGCTGGTTCGCAAACACGGAGAGTGGTGTCTTTTGTATCAGGTGCGGGCATCTACCCTCTCCTTCCAGCCTGGTGAAGTTTGTTTCCCGGGCGGACGGATGCAGCCTGGGGAGGATGCACTGGAATGCGCCCTTCGGGAAACCGAGGAGGAGCTGGGCATTTCCCGGGAAAACATAGATGTAATTGGCCCAATGGATTACGCTCTGCATTCTGGTGGTTTCCCGGTCTATCCCTTCTTGGTCCAGCTGAACAAGGACTGGGAATCGGCGGTACAGCTGAATCTGAATGAGGTGGAGTCCATCTTCACCATTCCGCTTTCCTATCTCCGCTACAATCCACCGCATCAAGCTCGGGTCGAACGGAGTTACCATTCCGTCGATCACTTATCCCAGAGCGATTTGGATGCACTTGCGAAGCGCCCCCGCAAAGAGTCTATGCCCACCCTGTTCTGGCCCTATGAAGACAAAATGCTTTGGGGCCTCAGCGCCCGTATTACGGCATGGCTGCTCCACTGGATGGAGAACCATCGGACATGAATTACCGCCTGATCCGCAGGAAGCGAAACAGCATTTCCATCGAAATCACACGGGACTGTGAACTTGTAGTCCGGGCTCCACTTCATGTTCCTCAAAGCAAGATCGACGCAATTGTAATGAAAAAGCAACCTTGGATTGTTGCACATATGGCACAGCAGCAGGCCCGAGCAGACGCTCATCCGGAGCCAGACGAGGCTCGCTGGCAGGAGCTTCGGCAATTTGCAGAGAATTATGTCCCCGGGCGGGTGGCCTATTTTAGCAAACAGATGGGGGTAACCCCGACTGCTGTGCATTACTCCAAGGCTAGGACTCGCTTTGGCAGCTGCAGTGGAAAGGATTCCATCACCTTTTCTCTTCGGCTGATGGAGTATCCTCTTCCTGCCATAGACTATGTAGTTGTTCATGAGCTGGCCCACATTCGACACAAGGATCACTCTAAGGCCTTCTACCAATTTGTCGCATCGGTGCTTCCGGATTACAAACAGCGAGAGCAACTGCTCAAACGATAAATTCCACTTTATATCGTGCTGCGCCCTGGTTTTCTGTCACCACCCAAATAGAAACAAAGAAACTCCGGACAAGGTTCCCTTTTGAATCCTGTCCGGAGTTTTATTTGCATTTCTACATAGAGACGGAAGACAATTAGGCATGATCGACCAATCCCCTCCGATAGACATCGCATTGATCTACATTACCGACATAAACGAAGCCATTTTGCAATGCAACAGCCTTTGTTCCTTGCTGTTCAGG
>JARIAU010000056.1 GCA_029257695.1 Oscillospiraceae bacterium | reverse complement strand
CTGTGTAGGAATGCTTTTGGTCAGCAGTTTTTTTCTCATCCGATATTTTATGCAATCCCATCAGGAACAGAGCATTTATAACCAACTGGCCGATATGATTCCTCCGTCCGACGGTCTGACTCGGCCGGATGGCAGTGCTGCACCTGCCCTCCCTGATTACAGTGCCATCTTTGCACAGAATCCCGATACGGTTGGCTGGCTCAATGTTCCGGGCACTCGTATCAACTATCCGGTACTCCAAACACCGGATCGCCCCAATTACTACCTGCATCGCAGCTTTGACGACAAAGAAACCGCCGCCGGCTGCCCCTATCTGCAGGAAAACTGCGATGTAAATGCCCCTTCGGACAACCTGATTGTGTACGGCCACAACATGAAAAGCGGAACCATGTTTGGCGATCTGGATTTGTTCGAACGCCGCAGCTTCTGGGAGGAACACCGTACACTGACGCTCGACACACTGACGGAACGGCGCACCTATGAAATCTTGTCCGTGTTCAAAACCACCGCTTCTGCAGATGACTCCAATGCCTTCTATTATCACCTTTTTGTCAATGCAGGGAATGAAGCTGACTTTGATGCCTTTGTTGCCCAGTGCAAAAAGCGCTCCTTCTACGACACCGGTGTGACCGCTTCCTACGGCGACAAGCTGATCACTCTATCCACCTGCGAGTACTCGCAGACCAACGGTCGTCTGGTGGTCGTAGCCAAGCAGGTCTCCGACGTATCCTGATCCCTTATCATAGCAATGATTTCCCCGAGCACCAGAACTGGTGCCCGGGGCTTTCTTTTTCCTATTTCATTTCAGATTTTCTCTTTCTTTACTCAATTCACTCCACATATCTGTGCTTGTTTCACAATTTTACACAGATCTCCCTCTTCGATTTTATTGACATTCCACGGTTGGCATTGTACTATTTAGTTGGAAAATCAAATGATTCAAATTTGATTTTTCCGGGACTAGGAGGAAAAGCGGTCCATTTCCGCTTGGAACGGAGGAAGTATGAACGAATTTAAAGTTCTTGAAATCAAACAAAGTGTATTCAGCAGCAACGATCGGGAGGCCGACCGCCTGCGCGCCGAACTAAAGGAGAAGGGTGTGTTTCTCCTCAATTTAATGAGCAGCCCCGGCTCGGGCAAAACCACCACACTCAAGCGCACGATTGCCGCTTTGAAAGAGGAACTGCGTATTGGAGTTATGGAAGCCGACATTGATTCCGATGTGGATGCCAAAGCCATTTCAGAAACCGGTGTGAAAGCCATTCAGCTCCACACCGGCGGTATGTGCCACTTGGATGCCGACATGACCCGTCAGGGTCTGGAGGGCCTGAACACCGATGATGTGGATTTGGCCATTCTGGAAAATGTGGGCAATCTGGTCTGCCCTGCCGAGTTTGACACCGGAGCTGTTAAAAACGCCATGATTCTTTCGGTTCCCGAAGGCCATGACAAGCCACTGAAGTATCCCCTGATGTTCTCCATTGTGGATGTAGTTCTCATTAACAAAATGGATGTGCTTCCCTATTTTGACTTTGATCTGGAAAAATGCCAGAACTATGTTCATATGCGCAATCCCAAGGCCAAGGTCATCCCCATCTGCGCCAAGACCGGTGATGGAATGGAGGATTGGTATCAGTGGCTGCGGGAGCAAGTCAGTGCTTGGACCGAAGCCTAAGCCAGAACAAATTCACATTGCTTGGAGGAGAACCCTATGGCGGAATTGCGCCCGAAAATTGTTAAGCTTGCAAAAATGGTCGGCGGTATTGCCGGCGCCATGAATAAAATCACCGAGGACTCCCCGGAATATATGGCTCTCAACGGTGTGGTCAGCGATGAACAGGCCGATGTTGCCTTGACACTTGGTCTTCGAAAACCCCGCACCGCCGAATATGCGTCCAAAAAATGCGGCAAAAGTGTGGAAGAAACCCATAAAATCCTGATGGAGCTTGCGGTCATCGGTGTGTGCAAGGTGTGGCACGAAGACGGTCAGGAGCTGTTCTGGACCAACATTTTCGCTCCCGGAATGCTGGAAATGATGGTCAACAACCGAGAGCAGCTGGAGGCACACCCGGAAATCGGCAAAGCCTTTGAACTGTACACCCGCACTCGTCTTGCCCCCATGACTCCCATGCTGCCCAATGGCATGGCTATGATGCGTGTCATTCCCATTGAATCCGCCATCGACCATATCCCCGGCGTAGAGCCTTGGGAGCGCCTGTCTCACTATCTGGATAAATACGACACCTTCAGTGTCTCCGATTGCTCCTGCCGTGCTTCCCGCCGCCATCTGGACGAGGGTTGCGGTCATTTGGAGCACGATATGTGCCTGCAAATGGGTTCCGGTGCAGAATACTACATCAAAACCGGCCGAGCCAGAGAGATCACCCGAGAAGAAGCCAAGGAAATCATTCGCCGTGCCGAAGAAAACGGCATGATGCATGAGATGCCTCACACAGAAGAGCGTGGCGAAGCCTTCGCCATCTGCAACTGCTGTGGCTGCTCCTGTTTCTCCATGCGTGTTGCCTCTCTGTTTCACACGCCGGATGCCATCCGCTCCAACTTCTGTGCAGAAGTCAATCCGGAAAATTGTGTGGCCTGCGGTCAATGCGTCGAAAATTGTCCGGTCAATGCCCTGCAGTTGGGCCAGCGTCTGTGCGCCAAGGAACCTTACCCTGAACGCAAGGAGCCTACGGTGCGGGATCATCTGTGGGGACCCAAGCATTGGAATGTGGACTACCGAGAGAACCGTCAGGATGTGGCGCAGGAAGGCACTTCCCCTTGTAAGACCGCCTGTCCGGCTCATATTGCTGTCCAGGGCTATATCAAGCTGGCCAGCCAAGGAAAATACCGGGAGGCCCTGGAGCTGATCAAAAAAGAAAATCCCTTCCCTGCGGTCTGCGGCCGTATCTGCCCCCATGGCTGCGAAAGCCAGTGCACCCGTGGTGATATTGACGAACCCATCGCCATTGACGAAATTAAGAAATTCATCGCAGATCAGGAGCGCAACAGCGAATTCCGCTTTGTTCCGGAAAAGCGCCACAACTACAGCGACAAGAAAATTGCCATTGTGGGTGCCGGTCCGGCCGGTCTGTCCTGCGCTTACTATCTGGCCATCGACGGGTACGACATCACAGTCTTCGAAAAGCAGGAGAAGCTGGGTGGAATGCTGACACTGGGGATTCCCGCATTCCGTTTGGAAAAGGATGTTGTGGACGCTGAAATTGATGTACTCCGCACGATGGGTGTGAAGTTCCGCACCGGTGTGGAAGTCGGCAAGGATGTCACCTTGGAGGAACTCCGTAAGGACGGCTTCAAGGCCTTCTATCTGGCCATCGGCGCTCAAGGCGGCCGCAAGTTGGGCTTGGACGGCGAGGATGCCGAAGGCGTCATTGCCGGTGTGGATTTCCTGCGGGATGTCAATCTGGGCCGGAATGTGGCCTTGTCCGGCAAGGCGGTCGTGATTGGCGGCGGCAATGTGGCCATTGATGTGGCTCGGACCGCAAGCCGTACCGGTGCAGCACAAGTGTCGATGTTCTGCTTAGAGCGTCGGGATGAAATGCCCGCTCTGCCGGATGAAATTGACGAAACGCTCAAAGAGGGGATCGAAATCAATAACAGCTGGGGTCCCAAGCGTATTCTCACCGAGCAGGGTCAGGTTGTCGGTGTGGAATTCAAAAAATGTGTCCGCGTGTTCGATGAACAACACCGATTTGCTCCCAAATATGATGAAGCCGACACCATGGTGGTGGAGTGCTCTTCCGTGCTCCTCTCCGTCGGCCAGTCCATCCTCTGGGGTGATTTGCTCTCCGGCAGTTCTGTCTTGACCAATGCCAACGGCACCGCACAGGCGGACAGTTTCACCTATCAAACCGCACAGCCGGATGTATTCGTAGGTGGCGATGCCTTTACCGGCCCCAAGTTTGCCATTCATGCCATTGCTGCCGGCAAGGAAGGTGCCATCTCCATCCACCGTTATGTCCAACCCGGTCAGAGTTTGACCTTGGGTCGGGATCGCCGCGAGTACCATGCCTTTGACAAAACCAATGTAGTGGTGGAAGGCTTTGACAATATGCCACGCCAGCAGGTCGGTCATAATCCGCAGGCTGCCCATTCCTTCCGAGATGACCGCATCACCTTTACCGAGGAACAGATGAAGAAGGAAACCGAACGCTGCCTTGGCTGCGGTGCCGTTCAGGTCAACAGCTATATGTGTGTCGGCTGCGGTCAGTGTACCACAAAGTGTAAATTTGATGCCATCCATCTGATTCGCAAGTATAACAGCAAGCCGGACACCTACGAACGCCTGCCCATGAAGATGGCCGCTAATGCGGTCAAGCGAGTTGGCCGCATTGCCGTTACGGGAGTCAAAGAACTGGCCACCAAACAGGATTCGTAAACATCCGGAAAGGAACGATTATGCACGAACTGGGTGTCATCAGCGCCATGGTCAAGACCATCGAGGAGATCATCCACGAGCAGGGCTATACCGAGGTCCATAAGCTGGTGCTGGAAGTGGGGGAACTTTCCGGTATCGTTCCCCACTACATGGAAGTCTGCTATCCTGCCGCTGTCTACAAAACCTTTATGGAACACAGTGTGCTGGAATTGGAAACCATCCCCGGCATGGTTCGATGCCGAGAATGCGGCCGGGAATTCAATGCCGTAGCACAAGATTTTCTCTGCCCATCCTGTGGCAGTCAGGACATGGAAATCCTATCCGGAAACGATGTGATGATCAAGGAAATTCTTTGTTCCTGACCTTCCTTCCCAAAACATACAAAAACCCCCATGCAGAAGGTTCTGCATGGGGGTTTCCTTCTTTTGTCGGAGCAATCAGCAGCCGAAGAAGCGGCGGATCTCGATCTCGGCATTCTCCACAGAGTCAGAGCCGTGGATGATGTTCTCGCTGGTGCTGCAAGCGAAGTCACCGCGGATGGTGCCGGCGGTGGCCTCCTCAAACTTGGTGGCGCCCATCAGGATACGCATGCCCTTGACGGCATTCTCACCCTCCACGATCATAGCCAGCACGGGACCGGAGGTCATGTAGCGGACCAGATCCGGGAAGAAAGGCTTGTCAGCGATGTGAGCATAGTGCTCACGCAGGACGGGCTCCTCCAGAGTCATCATCTTTGCATCGACGATGCGATAGTTCTTGTTCTCAATGCGAGAAATCACCTGACCCATCAGACCACGCTCGACGCAGTCGGGCTTCAGCATAATATAAGTTCTTTCGATTGCCATAATAGATAGCCTCCTTAGGGGTTTCTAAATTACTGCTTTATTCTAGCAGAAAACCTTTTCTTTTACAACAACTTTTTCAAATGCTTCCGCTTTATTCCTCTTTATAGCGCTCTTTCCCTCCGAAAAAGTCAGGCATCCATCCCAGAACCAGTGCTGTGCTCGTAATAAATCGACTGTTCCTTTCGCAGCGGGAACACGATCAACTGTTTCCCATTCAAATCCACCTCATGGAGTGAAATGGCGGTGATTTGATTGTTCCCATAGGTTTTATAGTAGTAAATCCCCTGCTCGGTATTGATGCAGGAAGTGTACTGCGTAATGTCATAGGCCCCCTGTTCCGTGAGTGTGGGTCCCTTCATCATGGACACCGAGTCCATAATGTGGAAAAACTGGGTCACACAACCAACTTCTGTTTCCTCCTTCACTGCATTGGTGAGATGAAAGGCCGCTCGGACAAAACGGGAGCTGCTGGACACATCTCCCGGCAGTCCCAATGCACCCATCCCCACGCCATAATTGGACAGCGGATACGCTTGGCTGAATTGATTCTCCCCATTTCGGGGGCTAAGATTTAAATAGTTGTTCATATTCCAACGGTGATAGGCAAACGGCGGGTTATTCGTCATCACATGATAAGGATTATCATACAAATGAATTCCGTCCGCAGTGGCCTCCACCACCAGCGACTCCCGGCGGTCACTGAACATGAAATGAAGTTGCGCCAAGGGCACTTGAGCAGAAAAGGGCTGATTGGACAGATTCAGATTTGCAAACAGGCTTCGGACCTCCTGCACCGTTGTGGCCTGTCCCAACATCCAAGGGATCAACTCAAATGGAGTGATATTCTCCATTCCCTCCTTGGGTGCTTGATAGACCGCATTTCCCACAAAGTTCAGTCCGGCCGCTGCCAGTCCAGCCTCATTCGCCGCCTCATAGTAGAGCGGATAGTCCTCCATTACCGTGGCCATACCAATCATGGCATAGGCTGTGCGGAACACAGATCCGTTTTTCAGCAAAAACACTCTGTTTCTGGGTGTAATGACCACCTGTTCTCCATATGAAAACTCCAAATCCAAGGTGCGTCCAAAATAATGAGACTGACTATGATAGCTGATTGCAGTACACATCGTCCGATCCTCCTGTTTCAAAACTTGATGGATTTAGTATACTCCGTTTTTTCTTCGAATGCACAGACAAACTGTAAATTTATTTCAATTTTTCCTGTGCTCACTGCCGGTATAACTTTGCTTTCTTTTCTCGATTTATTTTCCATTTTATTCCATAGGAAAAGCTACTTTTTATAAGCAGATTTTGAAAAGTATGTCCCACTTTTCTCTCCACTCTTTTAAGAAAACTTGCGTCATTCCGACCTAAAATCAGAATATGTCTCACGCTAATTTTGTTGATTTCTGTCCTTGAAACATCTTTCTTTTTCTTTCTTTTTGACTTGTTTTTATACTTTTTTACCATTGTATCGATTTGTAGAAAATTCATAATTTTCTGCTTGCTTTTTTCATTGGATTGTGTATGATTATAGTAGGTAAATTTGTGAAACATGTATGGATTTTGGTTCCCTCCAAATCCCCACAGTATCACTCAAAACTATAGTGAAAGAGGTACATATTATGGCAAAGATTGATCTGAGCAAGTATGGCATCTCCGGTGCAACCGAGATCGTCTACAACCCCTCTTACGAGGAACTGTTTGCTGAGGAAACTCTTCCCACGCTCGAAGGCTACGACAAGGGTCAGGTCACGGAGCTGGGTGCTGTCAATGTCATGACCGGCATCTACACCGGCCGCTCTCCCAAGGATAAATTCATTGTCATGGATGACACTTCCAAGGACACCGTCTGGTGGACCTCCGACGAGTTCAAGAACGACAACAAGCCCGCTTCCATCGAGGCATGGAACGCTTGCAAGGAGCTGGCTGTTAAGGGTCTGTCCAACAAGAAGCTTTATGTGATGGATGTGTTCTGCGGCGCCAACCATGACTCCCGCATGGCCGTCCGTTTCATCATGGAAGTGGCATGGCAGGCTCACTTTGTCAAGAATATGTTCATCGAACCCACCGCTGAGGAACTGGAAAACTTCGAGCCTGACTTCGTTTCCTACAATGCCTCCAAGTGCAAGGTGGAAAACTACAAGGAGCTGGGTCTGAACTCTGAGACCGCCGTCATCTTTAACCTGACCGACCGTGAGCAGGTCATCCTGAACACTTGGTACGGCGGCGAGATGAAGAAGGGTATGTTCTCCATGATGAACTACTTCCTGCCTCTGCGTGGCATGGCCGCTATGCACTGCTCTGCCAACACCGACATGAACGGTGAGCACACCGCTCTGTTCTTCGGCCTGTCCGGCACCGGCAAGACCACCCTGTCCACCGACCCCAAGCGTCTGCTGATTGGTGACGACGAGCACGGCTGGGATGACAACGGCGTCTTCAACTTCGAGGGCGGCTGCTATGCCAAGGTCATCAATCTGGATAAGGAATCTGAGCCCGACATTTACAACGCCATCAAGCGCAATGCTCTGCTGGAGAATGTCACCGTGGACGAAAACGGTGTCTGCGATTTCGCTGACGGCTCTGTCACCGAGAACACCCGTGTGTCCTACCCCATCGATCACATCGAGAAGATCGTCCGCCCTGTCTCCGCTGCACCCGCTGCAGAGAATGTGATCTTCCTGTCTGCCGACGCCTTTGGCGTGCTGCCTCCCGTGTCTGTCCTGACCCCCGAGCAGGCTCAGTACTACTTCCTGTCCGGCTTCACTTCCAAGCTGGCCGGCACCGAGCGTGGCATCACCGAACCCACTCCCACCTTCTCTGCTTGCTTCGGTCAGGCATTCCTGGAGCTGCACCCCACTAAGTACGCGGAAGAGCTGGTCAAGAAGATGGAGAAGAGCGGCGCCAAGGCTTATCTGGTCAACACCGGCTGGAACGGCACCGGCAAGCGTATCTCCATCAAGGATACCCGTGGTATCATCGACGCCATCCTGGACGGCTCCATTCTGAAGGCCGAGACCAAGACCATCCCCTACTTCAATCTGGCTGTGCCCACCGCTCTGCCCGGTGTGGATTCCGGTATTTTGGATCCTCGCGACACCTATGCCGATGCTGCTGAGTGGGATGCCAAGGCTCAGGATCTGGCTGCCCGCTTCGTGAAGAACTTCGTGAAGTACACCGGCAATGATGCCGGCAAGGCTCTGGTTGCTGCTGGTCCTCAGCTGTAATTCACATTGAATCGAAATACCCTATTGTCCGCTCCAACGGCCTGCGACTTTCGTCGCAGGCCGTTTTTTCTTTGAACTCTGCACCCGCTGCAAATACATCTACAAATAGTCGGCGCTTCGAGGGGCTTTCTTATCTGCATACAACTCTTCCCCCTTCCCTTCCTCGTGTGATCCGGGAATTCCACCGTAGGTATTCCTTGTTTTCGCTTCCCCTCTTGCAATTCTGATTTGCTTCTTGTTTTGTTTACAAAAAAACGCCCGAAGAACAGAGTTCTTCGGGCGCGTTTTCTGTTTCAATTACAGGGTAGGTGTGGGATCTTCCAGAATCTTATCGTTGTAAAGCTTGCTTCGCTTTTCGAGTTCCTTATTGGCCTTTTTGAATCCGTACTCCTCAAAAATCGTCGGAGCGCCGGAGAATAGATCCGTACCAATGCCCAGACGATGCCCATCATAGGTAGCACCGATACTGGTCAGGATGGTGGGGAAGAAGTCAAAGTTGGCATACTCTCGATTAAACAAGATTTCCTTGCTGTCGCTTGCCACACCGGGATAGGGATTCAGAATCACATTGTACTGAGAACGGCGATAATTATCATCAAACTTATAATATTCAAAGAAAATGCTCTCCATGCTCAGATGATCGCCGGTGATGACCACGGTAGTGTTCTCGTAGAACGGCTGCTCCTGAATCCAGCGAACAAACTTATTTACCTCAGCAGAGCTGTACGCCACTACATTGGCATACTGGTTCGGATAAGGCGTCGGAGCATTGGGGCTCAGATAACCCTCCGGGCGATGGGTATCTGCCGTTTCCATCACAAAGTTAAAGGGCTTTCCGGTCTCGCTCATGCGAGTCAACTCTTCCTTGGCAAACTCAAACAGCTTGTCATCCTCATACCCCCACCAAACCAGATAGTTCTCGGGAATCATGCCCGTCCAAACTGCATATTTGTAGTCCATGATTTTAAAATCACCATGAGACTTGAAGCAGTAGGTCAAGCCGCCAAAGTCAGAGTCTGCACCAAACATGAGGGTCTGCTCGTACCCCTGCTCCTTCAGCAGGTCGCCCATCATGCAAGCGCCCGGAAGGAAATTATTCTCGCTGCCGTAGGAGTTTGCTTCCGTCGGCACCTTCATGGGCAGACCAGTGCTCATATTCACCATAGAAGCCACCGACCAGGTGGTGCCAATGGCAGATTCCGGACCTCCAAACTGATCCGGCAAGTGGGAGAAGCTATATCCCTCCCGGGCAATTTCAGTCAGCTCAGGAATCAGGTTCTCATCCATAAATCCACCCAGATCCTTGGACATATAGCTATTCTCCATGGATTCCAGATAAATATGGATCAGATTGCGCTTTTTCTCCGGGAACTGGATGTTCGCATCTCTCGGATCCACATAATGATCGTCAATGAAGGTGGAGGTGTTCATATAGGCGTTTACCAGACTGTCAAACTTGAACCGCCAGGCACCATAACCGAGTCCTCCCACCAGCATTGCAATCGCCAGCACCAAGCTGACAATGCGATGGCCCTTTTCCGCCAGAATCACCTTCACTGTTTCGCCGTAATGATACTTCACCTGTGCCTTACTGAAGGCAAACAGACCGTAAATCGTCGTGAAGAACAAAGACCAGAGAACAGGCCCTTCCAAAACGGCCGTATAGTCCACCATGTCACTGCCCGTAGTGGGGGACAGATATGTGACCACCAGCTGATCAATGGGAATATCACCATATTCCCGCTTGCACCACTTGGTCATAAAGACGCACATGCAGCCCAAGAAAGCCAGTGCAAGGCCCAAGATCCGCAGGCCACGCCCCTTCTTGGTGTCCACATCCGAACGCTCAAAGGTGATGCTCCGGTTAACCACTGCATGAACGGTCAACAGTGATACACCGACCAGCAAAGCCAACAGCAAACTGAACAGCACGGCGCCCACTCCGCCGACTCCCGTCGTGAGATAGTGAGGATAGTGGAACACATGCATCTGAACCGTTCCGGTGATGACCGGAATCACAAACAGATTTTTCAAGCAGACCGCCAACGCACGCTTGACCGTCCGCTCCGGTGTGAACTTCCACAGTTCCGCTGCACTGATCAGCAGAGCGACCAGCACACCCATCAGCAAATACATTTTCTTCATCCTTTCTTTTTCTTTGGGATTAATCTCTGCAAACATAATAAATTTAACATATATTTTTCGACTTCGCAATAAATCAAGTCTTATGATTTTCTTATATCCTTCTCTTATCCCTTTCCTGCGCATTTTTCTTGAAGCAGGTTTTGCCATCTGCTATACTAGAGGTAGAGATGCAACGATTGCTCAAATATACATAAGATGGAAGTGTTTTTATGCTGAATGAAACGGTAAGCACCCTGCTGAATGAACAGATCAACAAGGAACTGTATTCTGCCTATCTGTACTTGGACTTTTCCAACTACTATCAGGAAATCGGTCTGGATGGATACGCTCACTGGTATCTGATTCAAGCGCAGGAAGAGCGGGACCACGCCATGCTGATGATGCAGTATTTGCAGAACAACGGAGAGAAGGTCACGCTGGACACCATTGCCAAGCCGGACAAGGTGTTGGATGACAAGCTGACCGTGCTGAAGCTGGGACTGGAGCACGAACATTATGTCACCGGTCTGATCCACACCATTTATGATGCCGCCTACAATGTGCGTGACTTCCGCACCATGCAGTTCCTGGACTGGTTCGTCAAGGAACAAGGCGAAGAGGAAAAGAACGCCGAAGATCTAGTCAAAAAGATGGAGCTCTTTGGCGACGATGCCAAGGGCCTTTATATGCTCAACAGCGAACTATCCGCTCGGGTCTATTCTGCTCCCTCTCTGGTGCTGTAACCAACTCCAATCTTCACCGGCAGTGTGCCATGCGGCGCACTGCCGGTTTCTTCTGCCCTCACCTCCCTTTTCTTTCCGGAGGATCCATGTTAAGATGGTCTGATCAAATTTTTCAATTTCCTGTAACGAACTCCATCCAAATGGGATATATCATGCAGAAGGAGGTGAGACACGATGGAAGATATGGCGCAAGTCTATCAGGAATACGCTCAAACGGTCTATAAATTTTTACTGCTGCAAACCCACGATCCGGATTTAGCGGAAGAACTGACCCAGGAAACCTTCTATCAGGCCGTCCGATCCATCCACCGTTTTGATGGCAGCTGCAAACTTTCCGTCTGGCTTTGTCAAATTGCCAAACACCAATGGTATCACTATTTACGCAAACACCAACGAGAGGTCCCAACCGACGAATCCGAATTCCCAGAGGTGCCTCTTCCCTCTGCAGAAGCGATTGCAGAGTCCAACCAAAATCGGGTCGAGCTGCTTCGCTGCATCCATGCACTCCCCGATCCCATGCGTGAAGTGGTTTATCTTCGATCCTTCGGCGATTTAAGCTTTCGAGAGATTGGAGAAGTACTTGGCCGAAGCGAAAACTGGGCCCGAGTCACCTTCTACCGCGGAAAAGAACGATTGAAAGGAGCATACAAACCATGAAAGAAACTTCGTTACCTTGCGCTGTGGTGCGTGATCTGCTTCCTTCTTATTTGGAAGGCCTGACAGAAGAAGAAACCGGACGCCTTGTTCAGGATCACCTGACCTGTTGTGCCGACTGCTCCGGTCGATACAAAACAATGAAAGAACCGGAACCGGAGCAGACCATAGAAGCCCATCAAGTGG
>JARIAU010000070.1 GCA_029257695.1 Oscillospiraceae bacterium | reverse complement strand
GGAGACGCTTCTGTAGAAGGGGGCGCAAGTTTGGCGCCGCACTGAGGACAAAACCGGGAATCCTCCGGAATTTTAACTCCGCAAAAACGACAAAACATAGCTTGACCTCCCCTTGTTTATCTCATTTACTTTATCATATCAGGCCGGTGTTTGCAATCCGTTTCCCCTGAAAGTCCAGATCCGGCAGAAAGTCCAGCGGAGCATCGCCGGCAAGGGCATCCATCAGCAGCTGGGAAAAGTGGACACAGCTGTCCACTGAGGCACGCAGGCGGACCTCCAAAAGGGAAGTGACATCCGAACGGCCGCCGTAATGTCCCACAGTGGCAGTGGTGAAGGAGAAGTGATAAAAATTGCGGAGTGCTCGCTGGAACCCGGGCCCGTCCAGACCGGGGCAGCCGATGGCAGCCGCATTCATGCAGTCCATGTCATAGACGGGTTCTTTGCCCAGCGGATACTGACGCAAAAGACGACGGTCCAGAGCCAACTCCACCAGAGCGTGGGTGATGGGGCCGGAGCAGTTGGCCAGCACAATGGGGTGGCAGATGGCATCCAGTAGATAATGACTGAGCCAGCCCAGTACATACCCGGCGGCCTGCGGTTGGTCCAGTTGGCCACGATAGCGCTCCAGCACCGCATGAGGCGGCGCTTCGTGCTGTGCATGGCCGGTGACGACAATGGGGTTTTTCTGGTTCAGAGAATAAAAGAACAGAGGGTCGGGCCCGTAAAGGCCCAGTTGAAACCCGGGGCTCTGTCCGTCCAGCTTCTGGCGAAGGGGGGCAGGAAATGCGTTCCAGACCAGATGTCCGAACACACGATGGGCATAGTAATGAGGCATATCGCATCCTCCTTTCGGAATCGTGCCCTCATTATACCAGTCTGCACCTGAAAAATACACAGGGAAGGAATGGGAGAGAGACAACTTAACAAAATTTTTAGAAAAGGGCCAGCCATGCCGGTCCTTGCCTGTGGGCGGTAAATGTGGTACAATACACTTCACTACATTGCTGTGATGAATGGAGGGCCACCCATGACGGTCATACCCGAGTACTATCATTCCGAACTTTCGATTTACGATACCCAGCGAGCCATTGAGCGGATCAAGCATATCTTTCTCAAAAAGCTGTGTGCGGCCCTGCACTTGGTTCGAGTCAGTGCGCCTCTGGTAGTAGATCCAGAGTTGGGCATCAATGACAATCTAAGCGGGGTGGAGCGTCCGGTGCGCTTTGATGTGCCCTGTGTGGGCGGCGATGCGGAGATCGTCCACTCACTGGCCAAGTGGAAGCGCCTTGCCCTGCATACTTACGAATTTCAGCCCGGCCGGGGATTGGTCACCGACATGAATGCCATCCGTCGTGACGAGGAGTTGGACAACCTCCATTCCATCTATGTGGACCAGTGGGACTGGGAAAAGGTTCTGGTGCCGGAGGAGCGAACGGTGGAATATCTGGAGGATACCGTGCGTCGTATCGTCACGGCGATCTGCGGCACATTGGACGAGCTGAAATGGCAGTACCCCCAGCTGGAAACCGAACTTTGCCGGGAAGTGACCTTTCTCACCACCCAGGAGTTGGAGGACCTTTATCCGGAGTTGTCCCCCAAGGAGCGGGAAAACCGCATTGTGGCAGAGCATCGCACGGTATTTTTGCGGAATATCGGCGGGGCGCTGAACAGCGGACGGCCCCATGACCACCGGGCACCGGACTATGATGATTGGAGGCTGAATGGCGACCTCTTCTTCTGGGATGAGGTGCTGGGATGTGCCATGGAGGTGAGCAGCATGGGCATCCGGGTCAGCCCCGCGTCTTTGGATGAGCAGCTGACCAAGTCCGGATGTGAGGATCGCCGCAGTCTGCCCTTCCATGAGATGCTTCTTCGAGGGGAACTGCCCTACACCGTAGGCGGCGGCATCGGACAGAGCCGGCTTTGCATGCTGATGTTGGGAAAGGCGCACATTGGCGAGGTCCAGTCCTCTCTGTGGGATCGGGAGACGCTGGAGCGGTGCCGTGCAGCCGGCGTACAGCTGCTGTAAGCGAAGGAAAACGGACCGATTTCGGGGTGAAAGCCTCGGAATCGGTCCGTTTGTGCGTTTGAGGTATGAAGTGGATGCCTGTGGGCAAACTATGGTAAAACATGCCACGGGAGGAACCTGAAATGCAGAGTTTGACCACAAAGGAACTGGCAGCGGTGGAATGTCAGCTGGATTTGGAGCGGCTGCTGGTGTCCAAATGCCGGGATGCGGAAGAAGCCACCGCCGACCAGACCTTACGCTGCCAGTTTCGCAGTTGCGCACAGCAGCATAAAATCAATTATCAGACCTTGGTGCAGTGGCTGGAAGGAAGGGGAGAAGAGGCATGACAGATCAGCAGCGACTGGCCGACCTTTGGACCACAGAGCAGAAGCTGACGGGCAATTATGATGCGTTTGCATCCGATTGTGTTCATCTTGGGCTGCGCAACGAGATGCTGCAAGCGTTGGCACGCAGCCATGCCACGCAGACGGAGCTGCTGCTTGCGGCGCAGGCACGGGGATGGTATCACACAGAACCGGCGGATGAGGGCCGGATCCGGCAGGTGATGTACCGATTTACAGTCGAGTGGACAGATTGAGACACAGGGGTGAATCAAATGAAACAGGGACAGGTTCGGCTCGGTGGGTATTATTTTTTCTACTTTGCGGCACAGGCCTGTGCTGCGTCATTCCTCAATGTCTATCTGGAAACGCACCTTGGGTTTGACGGTGCCAATCTAAGCTGGTACCATGCGGCCACGGCGTTGGCTCCGGCACTGATCCTGCCGTGGTTCGGACGCTGGGCAGAGAAAAATCAGCGGGCGAAGTGGCTGCTTTGCGGTGGATTGCTGCTGCTGATGGGCAGCAGTTGGGGACTTGGTGTGCAGGGGGCTTTGTTGGGGGCGATCCTATGGGGCGCACTTTGGGAGTGCGCCCGAAGTCTCTGCGTGGCTATGGCGGACCGCAGTACCATGCTGCTCCAAGGCAGTGGATATGGAGCGACCCGAAGCGCCGGATCGCTTGGCTTTTTGCTGGGCGGAGGAGCCATGGGCATGCTGGCAGAATGGTGGGGACTGGAACGGGCGCTGTTTCCGGTCTATATTGGCCTGATTGGAGCCGCACTGCTCTGTGCAGTTGGATTCCCCACCGGAAATGCAACACAGGCCCAGCCGAACCCCGAGGGGTCCCTGCTGAGCCTGTGTAAGGTTCCGCTGATGTGGTTTGCACTGTTGATGGGAGCAATCAGCACCGTAGGAGTCAGCGTGCTGCAGCCCTTTTTAGGGACGCATCTGGTGATGACTATGGGGGCATCCGAGGGGATTTTGGGCTGGAATACGCTGCTTTGCGTAGGGCCGGAACTGATCTTGCTGCCCTTGTTTGGCAAGAAGTGGCTGCCGAAGTGGGGCTTTCGGACAGCCTTTTTGGTGACCGATCTGGCGCTGGCCCTTCGCTGTGTCCTTTATGCCTTGGCCCCGGGGCCGGCACTCTTCTTGGCTGCGTCCCTGCTTTATGCCTTCAGTATGTGTGCCTCTACCGTGTTGGTGCTGACCTTTTTGCAGGCCATCGTGCCACAAAACCAGTATGGAGCGGCGGTGCTGCTGTCCACGGCGGTATCCACCGTAGGACGGGCGTTGTTCGGCTGGCTGTTCGGCCAGTTATACCGCGGCTTGGGCAGCGGGAGCATCTTTTGGTTTCTCGGAGGATTGGCGCTGGCCGTGGGAGGCCTGGTGTGGAAGCTTAAAATTCCAGTTCCAGTTCCACAGGGCAGTGATCGCTGCCCGTGATTTCCGGATGGATGGCGGCGCCGGTGATTTGAGGGACCAGACGGTCAGACACGATGAAGTAGTCAATGCGCCAGCCGGCGTTGTTGGCCCGAGCATTGTAGCGGTAGCTCCACCAAGAATAGGCTCCGGTGAGCTCCGGGTACAACTGACGGAAGGAATCGGTAAAGCCGCTGGAGAGCAGGGTGCGCATGCAGTCCCGCTCCTGATCGGAGAAGCCTGCATTTCCACGGTTGGACTTGGGGTTTTTCAGGTCGATTTCTTCCTTCGCCACATTCAAATCGCCGCAGTAGACCACAGGCTTGACCTGATCCAGTTCCATCAGATAGCTCCGGAGATCGGCCTCCCATTGCTGGCGGTACGCAATGCGCTTGAGTCCATCCTGAGAATTGGGAGTGTAGCAGCATACCAGATAGAATTGCTCAAACTCCAGGGTGAGCAGGCGGCCTTCGGTGTTGTGCTCCGGCTTGCCTTCCATGCCGTACCGGACAGAAAGCGGTTCTGTTCGGCAGAACACGGCGGTACCGGAATAACCTTTCTTTTCGGCGTAGTTCCAGTATTGATGATAGCCTTCCAAAGGCAGGTTTACCTGCCCTTCCTGCAATTTGGTTTCCTGTAGGCAGAAGAAATCGGCGTCCAGAGCAGCGAAGGACTCCTCGAAGCCCTTTTTCAAGCAGGCCCGCAGGCCGTTGACATTCCAAGAAATCAGTTTCATTGCGTCTCCTCCTTTGTCGGTATGGTGACCAGCTGTATGATGAGTTGCGTGAGGGTGGCGATGGAATCCAAAGTCACACGCTCACTGACGGAGTGGGCATCGGAAATATCGGCACCCAGAGAAATGCCGGAAAGATGCGGGGCTTTTTCCAGCAGTGTGGAGCATTCCAACCCCACATGAACGGCCACCGGCTCCATGTGTTTTCCGGTGATCTGGTGATAGCATTGCTGTACCTGATGCAGGAAGGGATCGCTGCTGCGCCCCTCCCACGGGACATAGCGGTTGACCTGCTGCTGCGTGAAGTGAAATTCTGCGGCCGAGGCAGCCGTATCTTCGGTGATTTCGTCCATGTAAGTGGTGGTGGCGCAGCGGGCAAAGTGGCGAACCTCTAAGGCGGGTCCCGCTTCCAGAACCACGGCCGGATTTCCGGACTTTGCCACGGTGGAGGTGCAGTCGGAGCGCCATTCCAAAGCTCCCTGCGGCAGTGCGGTCAGGAAGGACAGCACTTCCTTTCGGGTCTCCTCGTCCCAGCGAAGGGAGGGCGGCGCACAGGGAACGGCAGAAAGGGACAGCTCCGGCTCCAGTGCGCCAAAGCGGTCCTTCAGAGCCTGTTCGGTTTCCTGTATAAACTGATAGAAGGCATCCAGATCCGAAGTACATACGACTGCCTGTGCATAGGTGGGGATGGCGTTGTAGCTGCTGCCGCCGGAGAAGCTGGCCACCGGGCCGTTCCAATAGGCCAGCAGCTGGGCCAGCAGAGAGATGGCGTTGCCACGGCCCCGGTGAATGTCAAACCCGGAGTGACCGCCGATCAGACCGGACAGTGTGAGGGTAAAGGCATAGGGGCGTGCCGTTGGGGTCCATCGAATCGGGTGGGTCCAGCTTTGGCGCAGCCCACCGGCCGAAGCAAAGATGGCGGCATCGCTGCGAAAGGAGTCCAGATTGATATAGTACCGGAACCCCTCCAGCCAAGCCGGATCCATGGCGGAGGCCCCCACCAGCCCCCGCTCCTCACAGGCGGTAAAGAGCAGTTGGATCTTGCCGTGGGGCAGATCGGTGCGCTGCGCCAGATAGAGCATGACGGCTACGCCGATGCCGTTGTCGGCGCCCAAAGAGCTTTGACCGTCCGAGCGGAGGAAGGTGCCGTCGTTGATGACGGTAATGCCGTCCTGCTCCGGGTTCCAGTCCGAGCCGGGAGCGGCCACACAGACCATGTCCGTGTGGGCCTGCAAAATGATTCCGGGTGCATCCTCCATGCCCGGAGTGGGCGGAAGGATACAGCGGAGGTTTCGGGCCTCATCCAGTTGGGGGACCAACCCCAAATCGGAGAGATGCTTGGCCAGATGAGCGGTAATGGCGGTTTCCCCGCCGGAGGGGTGAGGGATCGCACACAGGTGCGTAAACAGCTGACATACAGCGGAGAGCATCGGATCCATCGTAAAATCTCCTTTCGATATGCAGATGCCGCATCCTACTGCCGGATGAACGGAGGGGTCGCCTTGTCACAGGGCAGAAGATGTGATAAAGTGAAGACAAGCTCAAAGCATTTGGAGCAAAATTGTCACAAATACAAAGGAAAACAGGGGGAGTGTGGGGATGAGCCACCTGTTTTGATGCAAAGATATGTTACATGATTCCCCGGCAGATGTCAAAGGGGGCATTGAAAATGGATTTACAGGGTGGAAAACGATTGAAAGGAGTGGCTTGGGTCCGGGAAGGCAGTCGGGAAGCACCTCCGGCAGAATGGCCCCGGACCAAGGGTTCGGCGTGGATTTCCGGGTTGTTTTTTGCCCTTTGCCTGCCCTTTTTGGAGGTGCTGCTGCGGCTGAGCGACCATCAGATGCCGTTTCGACCCGTGGAGCTGGTGCGAGCGGTCTTTGGTGCCGGAGCGGTGGGCCTTCTGCTTTGGTTGGTGGCCACGCTGATTCCCAAGAAGGGCATCAGTCGCTTTCTGACGGGGGCGGTGCTGCTGGGCTTCACCGTGATCTTTGTTGCGGAGCGGTGTTGCCGGGCATTTTTGGGTACGTACTTTCAGCTTGGATTCATGCTGCACATGAGTGGACAGGTGGCCGGGGATTTTATGGATACCGCTTTGGGAATCCTGTGGAAAAATCTTTGGTTTTTCCCGTTGGCTCTGCTGCCGTGGCTTCTCTTCGTGCTGTTTCGGCGGTATCTGCTGCCGGAGCGTCCCTTGCGGTGGACGCTGCCGTTGGTGCAGCTGCTGCTGGTGGTGGTGGTGCAGACGGCGGCGGTGTTTTTGTGCCGCTCCGGGCCGGATGTCAATTTTTACGCATGGGACTATCATGCAAACAGTGCGGTTCCACGGTTTGGATTGGTGACCTCCCTACGGTTGGAAGGGCAGTATGCACTGTTGGGCTTGCCGGACGCCCAAGAGACGGCTGGTCCGTCTGTCGAGCCACAGCCACCCGCAGAATCGGAGCAGCCGGAATCCACGGAACCGACGGAATCCACGGAAGTCCCGAAAGACTACGGCGAGAATGCAATGGACATTGACTTTTCTGGGCGGACGACACAAGATTCTGGGCGTCTTGCACGGATGGATGCCTATTTTGCGTCCCAGACACCCACCAAGCAAAACGCCTATACCGGTCTGTTTGCGGGGAAAAATCTGATTTTGTTTACGGCAGAATCTTTTGCAACGCCGGCCATTGATGCGGAGCGGACCCCCACGCTGTACCGTCTGGCCAACAGCGGCTTTGTGTTCCCGAATTTTTATCAGCCGGATTGGAGCCAATCCACCACCGGCGGAGAATTTGCGGTGATGACCGGCATCATCCCCACCTGGGTGAACGGAAAGACCTCCTTTTCCGCCAGTGTGGGGAAGGCCATGCCGTTTGCGCTGGGATGGCAGTTTGCCGCACAGGGCTACGCTGTCCATGCGTACCACAACAATACCTACAACTATTACGGGCGGGATAAGACCCATCCCAACCTGGGGTATCCGTACCAAGGAATCGGCAATGGATTGGAACTGGAGCATCCCAAGCAGTGGCCTACCTCCGATCTGGAGCTGATGCAGGCCACTCTGTCGGACAGCATTCAGGGCTATTTGAACGAGGGGAAGCCCTTCCACAATTACTACATGACCGTGTCGGGCCACTGTGACTATCGCTTTGCAGCCAATGATATGGCACGGAAGAACGAGGCTGCGGTGGCGGGGAGAAGCGAAAGTGAACCGGTGCGGGCCTATCTGGCCTGCCAGATGGAATTGGAGGCGGCCCTGCGCTACACCGTGGAGGCACTGGAAGAAGCCGGGATTGCCGAGGATACGGTCATCGTCCTGACCGGAGATCACTATCCCTATGCCATGAGTGAGGGAGCGGTGGATTACTACAACGAACTGACCGGACACAACGATACCCCGCAGCAGACTTCCCGCTATGCCAATACGCTCCTTTTGTGGAGCGGATGTATGGAGGAGCCGGTGGTGGTGGATACGCCGGGCTGTGCGGTAGACATTGTGCCCACCTTATCCAACCTGTTTGGGTTGGAGTATGATGCTCGTTTGCTGTCCGGGCGGGATCTGCTGGCTCCGGATGTGGCGGTGGGGCAGGTAGGTACAGAGATGCATTTGGCGGTGTTTGCGGACACTGGCTTTGGCAGCAGCTGGGTCAGCAATGCGGGAACCTATGAAGCGGCCACCGATACCTTTACGCCCAAACCGGGGGTGCAGGTGGAAGCGGGCTATGTGGAGCAAGTCCACCAGATTGTGGCGGACCGCTGCACCTATGCCAAATATCTCATCAGCGAGGATTACTACCGTCATCTGTTTCCGGATGCGCCGTAACCCCTCGTATCCGGAGGAGCCTCGACCCAAAAGGAGGGTCGAGGCTCTCTTTTTGCGCTTAGCTCTTTTTATTTTTGTGATTTAATGGTAGAATACAAACGATACTATGGGGTTGTGTTGCTTTTTGCAGAAATGCCCCTGTTTGCACGGGAAAGAAACAGGAGGAACCGGCATGGATGCGTCGATAGCGGAGGTGCTGAAGGCACAGCTGGACCGGGGCGAATGCCCACGATGGGAGCAATCCCTGTGCCATCCGGAGCAGATTCGGATACGGACAAAAACGGAGTGCTGGGGTGGGCCGGTGGAGGAGCCCTGTGTTTCGCTGCCCCTTCGCGGACCGATTCCGTTGGTGATTTGCGGCGGCGGCCATGTGGCACAGGCACTGGCTGCGGCGGCATCGGCGGTGGGATTTCCGATTACTGTGTTGGAGGATCGGCCGGAGGTGCTGGAGCAGGGGGCGTTTCCGCCGGAAACCACGCTGCGGCTTGGATCGATGACGGAACTGATTGCCGCCGAAACGGGATCTGCACAGACCTTTTACGCCGTTATGACTCGGAGTCACGAAGAGAATCGTCGCTGCCTGCGGGCGGTGCTGGAGAAACCCCATGGCTATGCAGGGATGCTGGGCAGTCGTCGGGATGCGGCAGATCTGCGTCGGTGGCTGGTGGAGGATGGTGTGCCGGAGGAAACCGTGGCCCGACTGCACCACCCCATCGGCTTGGACATCGGGGCGGAAAGTCCGGCGGAAATTGCAGCTGCGGTGACGGCAGAGCTGATTGCCTGCCGTGCTGCCTTGGGTGGCGGCAGCCGTTTGGAGTCGTCCGTACTGGAGGGACTGAATCGGCCGCCCTATGCGTGGGTCATGCTGGTGGAAACCAAGGGAATCACGCCACGCAAGCCGGGGGCTTGTATGCTGGTGCATCCGGACGGATCGATTTGTGGAACCATTGGCGGCGGTGCGCGGGAGGCTGCGGCGATCCGGCAGGCGTTGGATGTGCTGCGGACCCGGAAAGCAGGGTGGTTTACCTATCCCGACTGCAAGGCCCCTGTTCAGTGTGGGGGGATTGTTACTTATACCATCGTTCCCGTGAAGGAGGAAAAGAGAGATGTTGAATTTTAGAAAACTGGCCTGTCCGGAGACGATCGAAGAGGCATGGAAGCTCAATCAGGTTCGCACCAACTGTGTGTTGGGCGGCACCGGATGGCTGAAAATGGGAGATCGTCCATGGAATACGGCCATTGATTTGAGCCGGCTGGGACTGGACACCATCGAGGAGACCGAGGAGGAATTCCGCATCGGTGCAATGGTGACGCTGCGTCAGCTGGAGCAGCACAAGGGACTCAATGCCTATACCGAGCGTGCCGTGTACGACAGTGTGAAGCACATCGTCGGTACCCAGTTCCGCAACTGTGCCACGGTGGGCGGCACCTTCTGGAGTCGGTTCGGATTTTCGGATGTGCTGACCTGTTTTTTGGTGCTGGATGCCAGTGTGGTCTTGGCGCATGCCGGGACCGTGCCGCTGGCGGAGTTCGCTTCCGGTACATATCCCAACGAGATCCTCACCCATGTGGTGGTGAAGAAAACGGCCCTTCAGGTGGTCTATGACAGCTTCCGTAATTCCGACACGGACCTTCCGGTGGTGACAGTGGCAGTGGCCCGCACGGAGGAAGGCTATCGTGCGGCGGTGGGTGCCCGTCCGGCCCGGGCGGAGCTTGTGACGGCGGAGACCGAAGCGGAATTGAAGAAACATGTGCAGGGGCTGATCTATGGCAGCAACACCAGAGCCAGTGGGGAATACCGTGCGGCGCTGGCGGATACGCTGACGGGGCGGTGCCTCGGACGATTGGAAGGAGACGAACAGAAATGATTCTGGAACTGACGCTGAATGGGAAAAAGGTATCGGCCGAGGTGCCGGAAGACATGGTTCTGCTGGATTTTTGCAGAAGTCAGGGCTGCCACAGCGTAAAGCGTGGCTGTGAAACCTCCAACTGCGGCCTTTGCACGGTGTGGCTGGATGAAACGCCGGTGCTAAGCTGTAATGTGCCTGCCTTCCGGGCGGCCGGACGCCGGGTGACCACGCTGGAAGGACTCCGGAAGGAAGCGGAGGAGTTTGGCGGCTATCTGGCGGACGAGGGCGGCGAGCAGTGCGGCTTCTGCAACCCCGGATTTATTATGAATGTTCTGGCCTTGGAGCGGGAATTGTCTGCCGATGCCAGTGATGAGGAAATTTTGGCCTTTTTGTCCGGCAATTTGTGCCGCTGCACGGGCTATGTGAGCCAGCTGCGTGCCATCCGCCGTTGGATGAAGCGAGGTGAATCGGAATGAAACCAGTGAGTGAACTGCGTGCGGTCAATCAGGGGATTCGCAAGAAAGATTACAAAGCGTTGGTGACCGGTCAGGGAGTCTATACCCAGGATCTGGCACCGGAAGACTGCCTGACGGTCAAGCTGCTGCGCTCCCCTCATGCCAGTGCATGGATCAAGTCCATTGATGTGAGCCGAGCCCGACTGGTGCCGGGGATCGAGTGTGTGCTTACTTGGGAGGATGTGCCTCACATCCGCTATACGCAGGCGGGGCAGAGCTATCCGGAGCCGTCGCCTTATGACCGCTATATTCTGGATCGTCAGCTGCGCTATGTGGGTGATCCGGTGGCCATCGTGGCCGGGGATTCGGCGGCAGCGGTAGAAAAGGCGCTGAAGCTGATTCGTGTGGAGTACGAGGTGCAGGAGCCGCTGCTGGACTTCCGCAAGGCACTGGATCACCCCCATGTGGTGCATCCGGAGGAAGATTGGAAGATCCTGTTTGAGCAGGGAAGTGAAGTCAAACGCAACCTGATTTGCCACGAGGAGAGCGGCACGGGAGACATTGAAGCGGTCTTGGCAGACTGCGATGCGGTGGTGGATCAGATTTACTACACCCCGTCGGACAATCAGACCCCCATGGAAACCTTCCGTGCCTGTGCCTATCTGGACACCTATGGCAGACTGAATCTGCTGCCCTCGACCCAGATCCCCTTCCATGTGCGCCGAATCATTGCCACGGCGTTGGGGATTCCCAAAAGTCAGGTGCGTGTGGTGAAGCCCCGCATCGGCGGTGGCTTCGGGGCCAAGCAGACGGTAGAGGCGGAGCCCTATCCGGCCATTGTGACCTGGTTGACCGGCAAGCCCTCCATGATCGTTTACACCCGGGAGGAGACGATGACCTGTGGCTGTCCCCGGCATGAGATGCAGATCCATGTCCGAGTGGGCGGTGATCGGGACGGCCATGTGCGTGCGATTGCCATGGAGACCCTGTCCAATGGTGGTGCCTATGGTGAGCATTCCACCACGACCATGGGTCTGACCGGGCACAAGGCGATTTCGCTCTATGGAAAGCTGGATGCGTATTCCTTCTCGGCCAGTGCGGTTTACACCAATACGCAGGCGGCAGGTGCTTACCGTGGCTTCGGTGCGACGCAGGGCATCCATGCAGTGGAATCTGCGGTGGATGAGCTGTGCCACAAGCTGGGACTGGATCCGGCCAAGGTGCGGGAACAGAATCTGGTGCGGCAGGGACAGGTGTCCCCCTCTTACTTTGGGGAGACCATCACCTCCTGTACGCTGGATCAGTGCCTGCTGCGGGTGAAGGAAATGATCGGCTGGGACGAAAAGTATCCCCGTCAGGAGCTGCCCAACGGACACATCCGTTCGGTGGGCATGGCAATGTCCATGCAGGGAAGTGCCATTTCCAACATTGATGTGGGCGGTGCCACGATGAAGGTCAACGACGAGGGATTTGTCAACCTGCTCATCGGTGCGGCGGATATGGGCACCGGCTGCGATACCACGCTGGCACAGATTGCAGCGGAATGTTTGGAAATTCCGGTGGATCAAGTGGTCACGGCACAGGTGGATACGGATACCTCTCCGTATGATTCCGGTTCGTATGCCTCTTCCACGGCCTTCCTGACCGGTGGTGCTGTGGTCAAGTGTGCGGAGCAGCTGATGGAAAAGATCAAGGCCGAGGCGGCCCGACAGAAGGGCTGGGCCCTTGCTGATGTGGAGTATCATGACGGACAGGTGGAACATTTGCCCACCGGAACCACAGTGACACTGGGCGAAGTGGCCTATGCGTCGGAAGTGGGCGGAGTCCCCATGGTGAGCACGGCCACCAACACCTGCCCCAATTCGCCTCCTCCCTTTATGGTGGGTGCGGCCGAGATTGATTTGGACCCGGAGACGGGCAAGGTGACGCTGGTGGACTATGCCGCGGTTGTGGACTGCGGTACCCCCTTGAATCCCAATCTGGCTCGGGTCCAGACGGAGGGCGGCATCGTGCAGGGCATCGGCATGGCACTGACAGAGGATGTGCATTATGAGGCCAATGGACGGATGGTCGAAAAGAACTTCCTTCAGTATAAGATCCCTACCCGTACCGACATCTGCCCCATTCGAGTGGAGTTTGCGCCCAGTTATGAGCCGCAGGGGCCTTTTGGCGCCAAGAGCATCGGTGAAGTGGTCATCAACACACCCTGCCCTGCGATTGCGAATGCGGTGCAGAATGCCTGCGGCGTGCGCATCCGTGAGATGCCCATTACGGCAGAAAAGGTGTGGAAGGCGCTGCACCGGAAATGAAATTAGGTTTGATCCTGTTGGCGGCGGGCTTGTCCCGCCGCTTCGGGACGGAAAATAAGCTGCTGCACCCTGTGGCGGGGAAGGCGATGT
>JARIAU010000014.1 GCA_029257695.1 Oscillospiraceae bacterium | reverse complement strand
CCGAGGCAGCAACGATAATAGCCGGCGTAATACAGCCGACAATCATAGCTACAACATGCTGCATCGCAAGCGGAAATGCTTCCCTCAGGCGTGGACGGCCTTCTAATTCAAAGAGGCTTCCGTGTTTTTGTTCCATTGTTCTCTCTCCTATTTTCTCTCGGATCAAATTTCCGCCTAAGCTTCTGCGGAATCTACACACACTAATTGATTAGTATATCATAAATCTTTACCATATGGAAGGAAATATCTTCCATGACAGAGCCACTTTCTTATCTTTTCGTCCTTCTCATAATCTTGCACAATCATAGGAACTCAAACTCAGTCCAAGAAGTTTCATTATTGTCAGTTCATCCATGGCATCATAAAGAGCGTTGTGCGTTTCTACATAATCGGAATCTCCTGATAACATCCGCAACATAGGCTCAACCCCATAATTTCGCTTTAGGCGTCCAGTTTTACAACACGGAACATTTGACGGAATATGTACATTGTGCTGCCGATATGCGGCAACTCGCATAATATCATACCAGTGAAACGAACTTAATTCCTGTAAGTGATTGCGATCAAAGCAGGCATTATAGGCAAAAAGTTTTGTCACATTTTGCGCCAAGAGCCATTCCTTGATCTCACACATCGCCTGTGCACGGGAGACAATGTGTGTGGATGGTGCAGGAACCAGTTTGACCACAGAAGAATACATCCCACCCACTTCGCATTCTGGGAATAACACATAATATCTGGAATCCATCCCCTCCATCGTGGAATCCTCTGCGATCACAATTCCGATGGACATTACTTCATCCGACCAATTGGTTTCGGTGTCCAACACAGCAAAACGGCCCATATACGCGCTCTTCTCTCCTTATCTGTTTTCTTCTTATCATATCAGACTTTTCCCTTCTGTCAAAGACCATTCCAGTGATTGACAGAGACGCATGTCTTTGGCTTATTTTTACCGTTGATTCCAGTCCGATTACACCGGAAAATCTTGACAAATAAGCGAAAATCCTATATTTTAATGAATTAGTCGGAACTGGGTCCTCGCGGTTCTCTCTGTTTGGTCACTCCCCTATTTTTGGTTTATTCTGCTCCGCCGTTGGGGCGGATCTCTTTTTAGACTGTAGTTAGCTGTTGTTAACCATAAAACCATTGAAGGAAATCAACCGACCAGAACTGTAGGCCCACATCCAAATCCACAGAAAGAAAAGAGAACGGATCATGATTGACAAAAAACTTCTCAACCTATTGGGTCCCAACAAAAAATATATTTTTATTGCAGTAGGACTGATGTTACTGGGACTGATGGCCAACATCGGCATAACAGCCTGTATTTGCTGGTGCATCTGGCTTCTGCTCTCTCATGCGGACAGCTCGGCTTATCTGATGCCGGCGGTTGTGGCTATTTGCGCCATGGCAGTCCGCTTTTTTACCACCCGATGGATCGGCAGCGTCCGAGACACCTTAGGCCGGCAGGCAAAAAAAGATCTTCGCACCAAAATTTACGACAAAATCATCCGGCTGGGTGTCAAGACCACCGACCAGATGAGCATGGCCGGTTTAACACAGATGTCCATGGAAGGCGTGGAACAACTGGATCTTTACTACTCGTCCTACATTCCTCAGTTTTTCTACGCCATGCTGGCTCCTCTGGTTCTCTTTGCAGTTACCGTAGGTATCCAGTGGCGTGTGGCTCTGGTGCTGGTCTGCTGTGTTCCGCTGATCCCATTGTCCATCGTTGCGGTATCGAAGTATGCAAAGAAGATCTTCGCCAAATATTGGGGGAAATACACCTCCATGGGTGACACCTTTCTGGACAGTGTTCAGGGCTTGAAAGAACTGAAAATCTTCCGGGCAGATGCCGCTCGGCACAAAAAGATGAACGAAAGCGCAGAAGATTTTCGTCGTATTACAATGAAGGTCCTGGTTATGCAGCTGGCCAGCACCACGATTATGGATCTGGTGGCTTACGGCGGTGCCGGTCTTGGCATTGCCATGGCGCTCTTGTCTGTAACCAAATGGGGACTATCCCCTGTTCAGGCCCTATTCTTGATTTTGGTTGCCGTAGAATTTTTCTTGCCCCTGCGCGCTTTTGGCAGTGCCTTCCATATCGCTATGAACGGTGCCAGTGCCGGAAAGAAAATCCTTTCCCTTTTGGAGCTGCCTGATCCGGAGTGGGGCAATGAAACTATGGACAGCAACGAACTGGCCCTCACTCATGTGTCTTTCTCCTATGACGGAACCCGCAAGGTACTTCAGGATGTGAATTTCCACTTCCCTGCCACCGGCATGACCGCCATTGTGGGCGAGTCCGGATGCGGAAAATCCACGGTGGTCAGTCTCCTTCTGGGTGTGCATCGTCCCCAGGAAGGCTGCATTACTGCCGGCAGCAAACCCATCACCCGCCTATCCCGTGAAAACTACTATGCTAATTTGGCCGCGGTGAGCTACAACACTTACCTTTTCCACACTACGGTGCGTGAAAACTTCCAGATGGCCAAGGCGTCCGTCACAGACGAGGCCATTTACGAGGCACTTGATCAGGTCAATTTGGCCGACTTCATCCGTGAAAACGGCGGCTTGGACAAGATGATCGAAGAAGATGCCAACAACATTTCCGGTGGACAAAAGCAGCGGCTGGCTTTGGCTGTGGCTCTGGTTGCGGATAAGAACATTTACATCTTCGATGAGGCCACCAGCAATATCGACATTGAGAGCGAAGCAATTATCATGCGTAACATCAAACGGCTTTCACAGCACAAGAGCGTGATTGTTATTTCGCATCGTTTGGCAAACATTGTGAACGCAGATCAAATTTACTACATGGAGTCCGGTTCCGTTCAGGAGCGTGGCACGCATGAGGAATTGATGAAGCTGGACGGAAGCTATGCCAAACTGTACACCGCCCAGAAAAATCTGGAGCAGGGTTATATGGAGGTGCAGGAATGAAACACCAGAATACGCGCCGTAGCGGTGCCAAAATCATGGGTCATCTGATCCTCTTGCTGGGCAGCCTTGCATATATCATGATTCTTGCCGTAATCAACGGTTCCTTGGGATTTGTATCCGCCATGGGTGTCACGATTTTCGGTGCCGTCGGCATCGCAAAAGCACTTGGCGAAAGCATTCCCCTATCTTATGGCCTGATCCTCGGACTGACCATTGGATGCGGTGTGCTTCGCGGTCTGCTGCGGTACTTTGAACAGTATTCCAACCATTTCATTGCTTTCCGCCTCCTGGCAGTTATCCGGGACAAAATTTTTGGGGCGCTCCGCCGACTGTGTCCTGCCAAACTGGAAAACAAGGAAAAAGGCAGCATCATTGCCATGATTACCTCCGATATTGAAACGCTGGAAGTTTTTTATGCTCACACCATCTCACCGATTTGTATTGCCGTGGTAGTTTCGGTTGCAGTAATTCTCTTTGTGGGCTTCGTTTCCAGCTGGTATCTCGCCTTGGTCGCACTTCTTGCCTATCTAGTCATTGGTGTTCTCGTTCCACTGCGTTCTTCCCGTGCCATGAAAGATTCCGGTGTGCGTTATCGGGCAGAATTCGCCTCCTTCAATGCCTATTTTCTGGACAGTATCAAAGGCATCAAGGACATTGTTTTGACCGGCTCCGGATCTCAGCGGGCACAGGAAGTGAACCGTCGCTCGGATGTTCTGTTGGAGGAAACCAAGAAAATGAAACGGGACATTGCCAACGCCTCCGCTTTTACGGAGCTTGCTGTCTCCCTTGCAATCCTGGCTACGCTGGTGGTCGGCATTGTACTGGTACATAATGGAATGCTTTCCGTTGGCTACATGATCATCGGTGTAGTTACAGTGTTTTCGTCCTTCGGCCCAGTGATCGCAATTTCGGCGCTGCCCGGGAATCTGACTCAAACCTTCGCTTCCGGCGATCGCGTGTTGAATCTGTTGGAAGAAGAGCCTGTGGTCAAACCGGTAGAACAGGGCAAGCCCTTCCGGTTTGAGAAACTGGCTGTGAATCACCTCTCCTTCTCTTATGATGGGGTGTCCAATGTTCTCCAGGATGTAAGCATGCACGCAAAAAAAGGGGAGATTATTGGTATTGTGGGGCAGTCTGGCTGCGGAAAATCCACCTTCCTCAAGCTGCTGCTCCGCTTCTGGCAAAAAACAGAAGGCGGCATTTGCTATAACGGAATTGACATTGATTCTATTGATGGAAACAGTTTACTGGACAATGTGACCATGGTTAGTCAGACCACATATCTCTTCGATGAAACCATCGAAGAAAACCTCCGCATTGCCAATCCAAGTGCTACGCAGGAAGAGTTGGAATCCGCTTGCCGGATGGCATCCATTCATGATTTCATCATGACGCTTCCGGATGGGTATCAGACCTCGGTCGGTGCCTTGGGTGACCATATGTCTGCCGGTGAAAAACAGCGACTGGGTTTGGCTCGGGCCTTTTTGACCGGTTCGGATGTCATTTTGCTGGACGAACCTACCAGTAATGTGGACAGCATCAATGAAGGCATCATTTTGAAGGCCCTCAAGGAACAGAAGCAGAACAAGTGTATTCTTCTGGTGTCTCATCGGGAATCCACAATGGCCATTGCTGACCGGGTCTACCGAGTCGAGAAGGGACGGATGTATGAAGCTTAAACGAATGATTTTTGTAGCACTGGGTTGCCTTTGTCTGGCCCTTGGATGCATCGGCATTGTCTTGCCCATTCTTCCTACCGTTCCCTTCTTTCTAGCCACGGTATTCTTCTTTGCTAATTCCTCCCAACGGCTGCATGATTGGTTCATAGGAACCGATCTTTATAAGAAGCATCTGGAGTCCTATGTACAGAAGCGTGGGATGCTTATGAAAACGAAGCTGACCATCCTCACCTCGGTGACCATTCTGATGGGCATTGGCTTTGCGCTGATGTTCCGCAAAGCCATCTATGTCCCCTGTGTCATCCTTGCGATCGTCTGGATTGGACATGTCATTTATTTCCTCTTTGGTGTAAAAACCATTTCACAAAGCTCCACAAAAATTGACGAAGAATCCGCAATCGCCTGATTCCGTTCCACGCAAAAGAGCCTCACACAAATCGTGTGAGGCTCTTTTCTGCTATTGGGGGTTTTGATTGCAACACCAGCCGAATGGAAGAATTTACAGTGCCTGCACTGCCTTTACAAATTCATCCTTGGTCATGCCATCGAAGCCCATCTGCTTTAGGGTACGTCCCGTCGCAAAATAGTCGGTATCATTATAAGCTGATGCGATGTGGATGCAGGATTCCACGATCGGGACCTTCAATCCGCAGATCGTTGCCAGCTCATAGCACGGAACCAACAGATAGGCGACATCTTCCGTAATGTATCTGGCTTTAGAGCTGTTCGGTGCATTGTTGATTTTGCCGTGTGTGACAGACGCACGGTTAAATTCATACACCGTTTCATAGCTGCTGGCATACAGTGCATTCATAGCTTCCAACTCGGTTCTGAGCTTCAAACCCAGTGCTTCACCCACCGAAAGACGCTCCAAATCCATCCGGGCGGCTGCTTTGGATGTGGCCACGCTGCAGCAATCCTTATAATAGTTGAACTCACCATTGAAGTTTTCCAGCAGACCCATGTTCAGAGTCGTGAGCAGAGGATGTCCGCCAAAGTTGATATTCTCCAGACCGGCAGCAATGGGATTGGCCAACACTTCAATCGGAATGGGCAGGATGTCCTGCAACATAGCAGCCACTTCTTCTTTTGTCCGGCCCTTTTCCATGATACTCAAGGGAAGGAATTCCTTGATACCCATGATGGTGATGACACCGGGGCGCACAATGCGGCAAGCCCACGGAATGGAAATGGCATCTGCAAAGGTAACCTTCAGGTCTCCCTTGCCGTGGTCCTTCAGCATCTGATTCAGC
>JARIAU010000058.1 GCA_029257695.1 Oscillospiraceae bacterium | reverse complement strand
TACTTCGACAACTACACCAACGAATAAGTTTTCTTATTAAACCAAACACCGGCATGACTCAAGTCATGCCGGTGTTTTATGCTGCAGCACAACGGGCCTGTACTCTGTCAAACAGAGCACAGGCCCGTTATTTCCGTTATTTTGACTGGATTCCGGTCTTTTCCTTCACATAATCCACAATCAGATTTGCCGCCGCCTCTTTTCCGATGGATGCATCCAGACACAAATCATACTGATCCATGGCATTCCATGCATTGCCGGAGGTGTTGCGATAATACGCCGCCCGGGACTCGTCCGAGCGATGCATCTGCTGTCGAGCGGACGCTGCATCATCCCCATACATGGCTTGAATGTTTCGAATCCGCACCTCTTCCGGTGCATGAATGAACACACGCACCACATTGGGATAGCTACGCAGCACATGGTTTGCTGCACGCCCCACCACCACACAGGCTCCGGCATCGGCAATCTTCTGCAGCACCTGCTCCTGGGCAATGATGCCCTGCCGCACCACATGGGTACTTAAATAAATCTCGTGCAGCACCTCGGAAGCATCATCATAATCCTCCGTGATAAACTCTGCCGCCATCCCACTTTCCTGTGCCACCAAAGCGGTCAATTCTTTGTAGTAAAACGGAATATCCAACTTCTTTGCCACCAGTTCCCCAATCTGCTTCCCGCAGGTTCCGTGCTGACGGGCAATGGTGACTACCACGCCGGGGTGCGTTGCACGGATCGCAACCGGGTTCGTTTGCTCTGTTGCAGGCCGCAGTCCCTTGAAGAAGGCAATGGTCAGAATGGTGATCACAATCCCGGCCACCAAATCCGAAAGGGGCGCTGCCAGCAAAATCCCGTAAATGCCAGCTCCAGCCTCCTTCCGCTCCAATAAGGTGCAAAGTGTGACTGTAAAGGTCACAAAGCAGAGCATATCCCGAATAACCGACGCAACCATAGCATGAACGGCTTTGCCGATGGACTGGAAGAAAATCGAAGAAATCTTGATAAAGCAGCTGGCCATACACATACTCAGGAAAATGCGGAAACTCTTCACTGCAAAGTCCATGTACAGGGCATTCTGCTTGCCGAAAATGCCAATGACCAGCTGCGGAGCAAATTCAAACACAAGAGTTGCCACCAATCCCACGCTCAGAGAAGATACCAAAATGAGAATGTAGGTCTGTTTCACTCGGTCCATCTTCTGCGCTCCGTAGTTATAGCCCAAAATCGGCTGGCCACCCAAGGCAATTCCTACCGCAATGTTGCTTACAATGGTGTAGATTTTCGTTTGAATACTGAACACCGAAATCGGAATATCACTGCCGTAAACGGAAAGGCCGCCATACTTTGCCAACATAATATTGCTAAGCAAAGTCATCACAACCACGGAAATCTGGATAATAAAGGTAGATCCACCCAACACCACCAGATTTTTCAACATGGCTCCATTGATTCCGAAACTGTGTTTGGTCAGCCGAAAACTTTTGGGGCGTCGAAAATACCACAAACAGACCAGGAAGGACACCGTCTGTCCCACGACTGTGGCGATGGCTGCACCCTGAATTCCCCAATCCAGCACAAAAATGCAGATGGGGTCCAGAATCAAGTTCAACACTGCTCCGGAACACAGCGTAATCATGGCATAGGATGGGCTTCCATCCGCACGGATTATGCCGTTCATCACATTCATCATCAGATAAGCTGGGAAAAACAACGCAATGATCCGAAAGTAATCACAAGCCAAGTCCAGCGTCGCCTCTGACGCCCCGAACAATGCCATCAGCGGACGGCAGAACACCAATCCAACGCACGCCAGCACAAGACTGATCACAAAGGTGGTGGTCAGTCCGGTCCCCACACATTTATGGGCACTTTCACTGTCCTGCCGTCCTGCACAAATGCTCAAATAAGCTGCCGCACCATCACCCACGCACCAGGCAAAGGCATTTGCAATGCAAATCACCGGAAATGAAATACCCGTAGCCGCATTGCCCAGGTACCCCAGGCTGCTGTTTCCAATAAAGATTTGGTCCACTATGTTATAAAGCGCACCAATCAACAACCCCAACACACAGGGCAGCGCAAATCTGGACAGCAGCTTCGGGATAGGCTGCTCTCCTAAACTTTTACTCTCCTCCAAAACACTTCCTCCTTAACATGAAAACCGCAAATAGTCTGCTACGACCGCCCCTGCGATCTCTTATAGCAAAACTATTTGCGGTAGTTTGTAGAAACATCCATCCGATTATGGATTTATATAAGAAACAATGCAACGCCGTTTATTAAAACACAGACCCTCTCGGTTGTCAAGAAGGAAAACGCATGTTCTCCGGCTTTGGAACCACCCTCTAAGCGGTCACTCCGTTGTCTCCATCCGGATTCGAATTTCTCCATAGGTCAGGCAATCCTCCGTGCCATCCATATAGGTCACCAGCAGCCGGCACCGCTTATCAATCCCACGCACAACCGCTTCCCGCTCTCCCGCAGGTGTCAGTACCCGCACCGTTTTTCCCTGTACCAGACTGTTTTTCCGATAGGACGCAAGATGCACACACGCATTCCGCTGGGCATAATAAGCCATCATCCGATTGAGAAACTCCGCTGCCAACTGATTTTTTGCGCCTCCTTCAGGGCGTTCAAACACCGGCCCGGCAATCTTCCGCAATTCCGGCGCAAATCCCTCCTTTGGCGGATACACATGGATGCCCACGCCTAGCACGGCATACTCCAACAGCCCGCTTTCCATGCCAAAGGAGGCCTCTGTCAGAATTCCCCCGGCTTTTCTGCCCCGCACATAAACATCGTTGACCCACTTGATGCCCACATCGTCCACACCCATCGCCTGAATCGCTTCGCAGAGTGCCGTTGCTGCCATGGCTGTCAGCTGCGTTGCTTCCTGCGGAGTCCATCCTTGGGGACGCAACAGCAAGCTAAGATAGAGTCCGGTTTCTGCCGGAGAATCGAACGCCCGGCCATAGCGCCCCCGGCCCGCCGTCTGTCGGCCTGCCAAAAGTACCCGCCCTTCCGGTGCTCCGGCATTGGCCCACTCCCGCACCTGCGTATTGGTCGAATCAACCTCCGGCTGCACCTCCAATTCCAGCGCTCGGGCCGCTCCACGGAGAAACTTCCGCACTCCCGGCTCCGACAGCACATCCGCAGTTTCCGAAAGGCAATACCCTTTGTTTGGAACCGAAGCAATGGGGTATCCCTCCGTCCGCAGCGCCTGAACTCCCTTCCAGACCGCCGCACGGGTCACCCCAAGCTCCCTCGCTGCTTCTTCCCCGGAAACATATGCCCCTTTGTGTGTTTCAAACAGCCGAATCAAGTTTTCCTTTGTACTCATCCCTGCTCTCTCCTCAATCGTAAACCTACCTTATATTTTTAGTTGACATTCGCACCAATCAACAGTAAACTATAAGAACAAGTTCAGTTTACAATGCACCACACCCGCTTGTCAACGCTGTCCTTCCAAGGCTTGGCGGCGGGTATATTTGGAAAGGAGCGTACTGCGCCTATGAAATCCAATCCCCTCGCCCCATCTCCCAAGCAAACACATCTGCTCAACGGCCTTTGTCGGGCCGCCGTCTTTACGGCACTGACCTGTATTCTGGCTCCTCTCTCCATCCCCATCGGGCCGATTCCTATTTCACTGACCACCTTGGTGCTGTATCTCGCCCTGTATCTGTTGGGATGGAAACTGTCCACCGCCAGTCTGATTGCATATCTGGCCCTTGGCATGGCCGGCGCCCCCGTGTTCTCCGGATTCAGCGGAGGTGCAGGCAAGTTGTTCGGGCCTACCGGAGGCTATCTGATCGGTTTTCTTCCTCTGGTACTGGTTTCCGGATGGGTGTTGGCACACACCTCCACCCGTTGGGTACAGTTCTTGGGCTTTGTGTTGGGCACCGCTCTCTGCTATGCCTTCGGTACTGCTTGGTTCTGCTTTCAGACAAAATCCGCCCTCGGCCCAGCGCTGGCTGTGTGCGTATATCCGTTTCTCCCCTTCGACCTGCTGAAAATCATTCTCGCTATGCTGCTGGGACCCGGTATTCGCAAGCAGTTGGTGATGGCTGGTCTGCTTTCCTGACCTTCATACAAGGACCGCACCCCCTCGGCCGAATCATTCGACCGAGGGGGTGCTTTTCGTTCTGGTTTATCCTTAGGGACGCAGACCCTTTCCGCCTTCCAGCGTCAAGGTCTCGCCGTTCATATACTTGAAGTCCGGGCTGGCCAACTGCACACAGACACGACCAATTTCCAGTTCCGGATCACCAAAGTGACCGGCAGGCGGCATCTTCACATTCTCCTTGTAGGCTTCCGGATACTGAATCGAGAACTGCTCCAGCTGTGCGGTCCAAGCCAGCGGGCAAATGATGTTAACATTGATGCCATCTTGTGCCCACTCTGTTGCCGCAACACGGCTCAAGCCACGGATGCCCTCCTTGGCTGCCGCATACGAACACTGGCCGTAGTTTCCAAACAAACCGGCACCCGAGGCAAAGTTCACCACAGAGCCCTTGGTTTCCTTCAGATACGGATAGCAGGCCTTCATATAATAGAACACCGCATACAATCCGGAATACATAGCCAGGTTAAACTGTTCCGTAGTCTGCTCCGCCAGAGGAACCCCGGAGGCAGACGCCTGTGCATTGTTGATCAACACATCGATCCGGCCGAACGCCTCCACTGCCTGTCGCACGACCTCCTGCACCACTGCTTCGTTGTCCGCACCGGCACTTACATCTGCCGGGATGGCCAGCACACGAATGCCGTACAGGCGCTCCAGCTCTTCCTTTGCATCCTCCAACTTCTTCACATTACGACCCGTGATCACCAGATTGGCGCCTTCTTTCGCATAGGCCGTGGCAATGCCATACCCGATGGAGCCGCATCTGCCGTCACTCAAAACCGCACGCCCTGCGCCCGTAATGATAGCCGTCTTTCCTGTTAAAAAGCCCATTTCAAACTCCTCCTTGATTGGTATGATGAATTTTGTGTTAAATGAAATTTTCTTTCAGAATGGTAATTATTTTCATGCGATACAATCGTTTTCATTCGATCTACCGCCATCTTAGTAACTTTTGTCCGATTTGTCAACCTTCTTTTTTCCCCATCCGGCTCTGTCTTTCACCCAGTATTCCCCGTTTCCCTGTTTGACCGACGCAAACCAGGCGTGTCTGCTGTGCAGACACGCCTGGTTTGTATTTCTTCATACTCCATTCACTTTTGGGTGGCGAATCCACTCTGATTGCAACATTCTACGCAGGGGTGTGTCCATTATCGCCGTCGGACACTTTCTCCGGTCACAAACCGACGCACAAAATCCCGCATTGCGTCTACCGTTCCTTTGATTTCCTGCAAATATTGGACCGGCTCCCCAAATTCTCCCCCAATTCCGCTTCGCTGCGCTCGAAATCCAATGGTGTCAAATTCCACCCCGTATTGAATCGCAAACTCCAGTGCCCGCACCTGCTGATAGGTGCAATAAATAGGGGAAGTGCAGTTAATGAGCTTCGCTCCCTCCGGCACGGCAAACTGCTGAAAGAAATAGTGAAAGCAGTCCGCACTGTTTGCCCTCCGCTCTGCTGCCGTAGATGGGGCCGCCACGACGGACAACTCGCTGCCCCGATACGACTGCTCAAACCGACGAATCACGGCGCATTGATTGGGATGCTCGGCCATCTTCACCATGTCCTTATAGCACTCCTGCTGTGCAAAGGCACAGCACATCCCTCGGGACATAGCATCAAACTCGGTTTTGGCTTCCGGTGCATAGGTGTCAACAAAGCCGTGGCGCTCTGTCTCCGAGATGGGACGCAATCCGGTCAGCGCCACCACCTGCACCGGCCGCTTCAAGCCATCCACCGTCTCCCGCGCGGCCTGACAGCGATGCAGATTGGATAGGCGTGCTCCGCCCAGAGGCAGCACATAATCCGCCTCCGGAAACACCGTTTCTTCTGTCCCGATCAATCCCAGTCGCTCCGCCGCCCGAAAAATCAGATCTCGTTGAGCATCCGCCTGTTTTTCAGGCCGGAGCAGCCAGCGAGCCGCCTCACCTTCTTTTGTGGTCGCATGCGCCTGTTTTTTGCGATAGTCCCACACGGTCACAAATTCATCCAGCCAACCGATGGAATCCAGAATTCCTCCGTCGTCCATCCCTTCCGGTGCTCCACCAAACACCCGCACCAGTTCCAGGAGCTCCGGCGTATGGATCCAGCGGTCAAATTCATCCAAAACCGCCGCAATGCGTGTCTCTTTCGAACACCCAGCCTCTGGGCATCGAATTCTGGGGGTGTGGTTCATAGGCGTCCTCCTGCGGTTCCTTTCCGGCTGCGTGGTGGTTCGTGCGCCGGTTTTTCATTGATTATAGGACATTTCCCTTACAAACGCAACGAACAGAACGGAACCTTCAGTGGCATCCCATGCGTTCCCTCAACGGCGAATGCGATTCAAAAGCTGGCGCACATCTGCCTCTCCCCAAATAACCGGCACCGGATACAGCGGATTTGCCTCTTTTCTGGCCCAAGCGACGATCTGCGGAATGTCTTCCTCCCGAATGACATCCACCCGATCCGGCAGCCCCATAATGCGATTGGCTTCCTCGATCCATCCGAGAAAACGCTCCGCCTTCTCTGCATCGCTGTTTCCCGTCATCCCGCAGACCTCCGCCAACTCTGCCAATCTGCGATGGACTGCCGCTCCATATTGCCGCATTACATGGGGCAGCAGAATGGCCATCGCCAATCCATGCGCCACACCATAAAGCCCCCCCAGCGTATGCCCCACGGCATGGACATAGCCGACGCACCCCCGGGTAAAGGCTCGTCCGGCATAAAACGCAGCCTTTTGCATATTTTGGCGCGCCGGCAGGTCCGCCCCTTTGTGATAGGCCACCAGCAGATTGCCGTGAATGAGCCGCACCGCCTCTTTTGCCAGATGATCTTCCAATTTGGTATTATATGTGTGGTTGGTGTAGGCTTCCACCGCATGCGCCAAGGCATCCATTCCTGTGGTGGCCGTCATATAAGGGGACAGCCCCACTGTGAGTTCCGGATCCAGTACGGCAAGCTCCGGAATAAGGCAGGGATCGTTGATGGCCGCCTTGCGATGCGTCTGGGCATCTGTAATCACCGCTGCCACCGTGGTTTCCGATCCGGCTCCCGCCGTGGTCGGAATGGCAATCAAGGGTGGAATATGGGTGTGCACTTTCAAAACACCTTGCAGCTGCGTCACGGTTTTATCCGGACGCACTGCCTTGGCCGCAATTCCTTTGGCGCAGTCGATTCGGGAGCCGCCGCCCAGTGCAACGATGGCTTTACAGCCGTGGCTGACATACATCCGGTATCCCTGCTCCACATCCAAACTGGTGGGGTCCGGCGCATCCAGTGCAAACACTGTGTAGCGGATGCTTTCCTGTTCCATCGACCGCAGCAGCGGCTCGGCCATTCCCCGGCGCAGCAGACTCCCTCCGGTCACGACCAACACATCGTTGATCTGCTCCCGTTTCATCTGTTCAGGCAGTCGCTTGACGGCTCCAGGCCCTTCCATCAGCCGAGGCATTCGATAACCCATCCCATAATTCGCAAGTTTCAGCACCCCTTGACAGGTGCGGCACCACGCAATTTCCATCCAACCGGCCCGTGTATTCATGGCAGTTCCTCCCTGTGTTCTCCTTCCGCATCCGATGTGCACGAATGAACACCGTTCCTTTCGATTTCTTGTATCTGTTCTTCACGATACACCCAGAGCAAACTTCTGTCCAGTCCTTCTGCCTAATTTCCTTGGTCGGCGTGGTCCCTTTTATTGACAAACCCTTTGTTTCGTCTTAATATAGATTCAACTTTTGGAGTTTGCCAAGGCAAACTTTCTTTTGGAGGTTGCAAAGAACCGTTGGAATCCGAACTGTATGTCCATATGCTTGGCCGCTTTGCCATGACCTACGGAGATCGACCGATTTCCTTCAAAACACAATCCACAACCAAATCCATGAAGCTCTTGCAGATCCTGCTGTACTACACCGCCACCAACGGCGGTATCTCCCGGGCCAACCTGTTGGAGGAGCTGTACTATCAGGAGGAGCTGTGCGACATTGCCAACAACCTGCGTGTGACCATGCATCGTCTGAAGAAACTACTGGTACAGGCAGGCCTTCCAGAATATGATTACATTCAAATGGAGCAGGGAATGTACCGATGGTGCAGTCCTATGCCCACCCGGATTGATGCGCTGGAATTTGAAGCAACGCTGGCTGCTGCTCAACAAGAGGACGACCCCACTCGGAAGGCACAGCTGCTCCGGCAGGCCTGTACACTCTACCGAGGTCCATTCCTGCCCGCTCTGTCC
>JARIAU010000057.1 GCA_029257695.1 Oscillospiraceae bacterium | reverse complement strand
CCAAAACTAGCATCCGATGCGCTGGAAGTATAATAAGAGGATGCTGGGGTGCGGATGAAATAAATACCGACAATGATAACGAGCATACCGAGAATTACTCCGGTCATATTCCAAAATTTCTGGTTTTTCATCAATCTTTCTCCCTTTTCTGCTTAGTATTCATGGCGTGTTCCGTCTTTATCTGTATAGAAAATAATTACATCTACATCTGTGTTATCTTCTAATTCGGCAACACAATTTTTCAATACCTCTATCAGAGTGTCAAGCTTGTCATTTTTGTTCTCCATAGTAGCGATCAAAGCTTTGGTTATCAACGATTTCCTCTCAGGCGTCTGATCCGAAAATTTTTCTTCAACTAGTGCCGTGTAGAAATCTCGATTGATTGTTGCTTCTACGACAAAGCGATGATCCGTTTCAAGGTACTTACTGGATATTGCGTAATCTGGAAGCTCAGTTCTGGCATATTGCAGCAGATGTTCTGTGGATTGAACATACTCTACTGTGTGATCTTCGCCACAGGCACACAAGGAGAGTAAGAGTGCGACGGAAAGAAAAGTGGAGAGAATTCTTTTTAACATTCTCATAGGGAAACTTCCTCCTTTCTGATTGTATTAACCGATATTGGTCAATATGATTATATACTAATATCGGTTAATATTCAAGGGGAAAGAGGGGCTTGGATATTATGATTTCTTATGACAATTTGTGGAATGTAATGAAGGACAAAGGAATCTCTCAATATGCGCTGATCAAAAAACACCATGTCAGCCCCGGACAGATCACGAGATTGAAACGAAATGAGAGTGTCAGCACCCATACGATCGACATGTTTTGCCAAATTCTTGACTGTGAGGTCGAGGATATTATGAAGCACATCAAAGAAGAACAGGGATAAAGTTAGGACAGAGCAATCTGTCCTTTTTTGCTTCTTTCCTCTGCTTTTTGGGAACAACGGGTGACAGAACGTCTCATTTCATGCTATACTGGGCCATACCAAAGAAACCACAGGAGGAGTGTTTTGATGACAAGATTTTTCGTGGAGCCGGAGGAATTGACCGGCGAGCGTTTGATGCTGACGGGAGAGAATGCCGTCCATGCCAAGGTGCTGCGCCTGCGGATGAAGGAACAGGTGCTGGTCTGCGACGGACAGGGACAGGAGTGTCTGTGTCAGGTGGTGGACCCCGACCCCAAGGCCATGGTGCTGGAGGTACTGGAACGGCGAGCATCCGTCACAGAGCCTGGGGTGAAGGTCAGTGTCTATATGGCACTGCCCAAGTCCGACAAACTGGAGCATGTGATTCAGAAGGCCACGGAGTTGGGTGCCTATGAGATTGTCACCTTTCCATCGGCTCGGTGTGTCTCCCGTCCGGATGAGAAGAGCCTCAAGAAGAAGCTGGAGCGCTGGCGCAAAATTGCCACCTCCGCCGCCGAGCAGTCCGGACGAGGCCGGATTCCGGATGTGGTGGTGCTGAACAGCTATGCCGAGGCGTTGAAACGAGGGGCCGGGGCCGATCTGCCCATCCTGTTTTATGAAAACGAGCAGTCCACCACCTTGCACATGGGTTTGGAAGGCAAGCAGTTCCAGACGGTCAGCTTGCTGACTGGGCCGGAAGGCGGCTTGGAGGAGAAGGAAGTGGCGCAGGCCATGGAGGCAGGATTTCAGGTCTGCACCTTGGGGCGCCGGATTTTGCGCTGTGAAACGGCGCCGCTGTGTGCGCTGTCCGTGGTCATGTATGCCGCCGGCGAATTTTAATTGAATGATGCAACGGAGCCGCTTTCTGAAAAAGCGGCTCCGTTTTTTATGGGTTGACAAGCTTGAGGTGTCATGCTATATTACAATTAACATTTAGGTTAAATGTTAAAGGAGGGAGTGCAATGGCACTGCAAGCGACCTTAAAGGCGCTGGCCGATCCCATCCGAAGAGAGATTCTCAATCTGCTGAAGCAAGGGCGGATGTCCGCCGGAGAGATTGCCGACCATTTTCCGGTGACGGCGGCGTCGATCTCCCGACATTTGGCGGTGCTGAAGGAAGCGGATCTCATTCGGGATGAGCGTGAGGGCAAGTATATCTATTATGACCTGAATGCCTCTGTTTTGGAGGAGATTATGTTGTGGATCACAACGCTGACAGGAGGAGATCAAGATGAAACACCGTTGGAATAAGTTGTATGAGTATCGCTGGCACGCAGGAATCAGCTCTTTGGTCCTTTTGCTGCCTATACTGATGGGCGTCCTGTTCTGGAATGGTCTGCCGGAGTGGTTACCCATTCATTGGGATGCTTCCGGAACCCCTGACAGCTATGCCATGAAGTGGGTAGGTGTATTTGTGCTGCCGCTGGTACTGCTGCTGGTGCATTGGCTGGGCCTGCTTCTGACGCTGCACGATCCGGGCAATGAACGGCAGAACAAAAAGGTGCTGGGTCTGGTGTTCTGGATCGTGCCGGTGGTTTCACTGGCGATGAACGGACTCATGTATACCTTGGCGATGAATCATCCCATTCCGCAGGAGCAAATCAATGCGCTGATCTTCGGTCTGCTGTTTGTGGTGTTTGGCAATTATATGCCCAAAATCCGCCGCAACAGCACCTTGGGCGTCAGAGTGCCTTGGACACTGAACAGCGACGAAAATTGGAACAAAACCCACCGGTTTGCCAGCAAGCTGTGGATTGCAGCCGGGATTGCCATCCTTGTTACGGCACCGATGCCCACAAAAATCATTCTGCCGGTGATGATCGTCGGCCTGTTGGCCGCCGCCGTGATTCCTGTGATTTACTCCTATCGGTATGCCCAAAAGTACGAATCTGCATAAGAAAAAGGCAGCAGGATTTTCCTGCTGCCTTTGCTGTTTGGAAGGGTTAAAGGTCGCTGAGCATATCGTCTTTCACTTGCGGGATATTGCGGCTTTTCAGTACCCGCAGACCATAGCGGACTGCATACAGCAGTGCCACGCTCAAAACGGAGAGGAAGATGTCCAGTGCGGAGTTGCTGCCGATAATCATATGACGGGCAACCAGGAACACCAACACCTCGATCACATTGCCGGCACTGGGCTTACAGAGCATTTTGATGAACTCGATGCCCACCACCAAATTGAACATATCCTCCATAAACAGGAGAAAGTCGGTGGTGTCATGAGAAGAAAACAGCACTTGGACTCCGTGGGGCAAATAGTAAACCAGAGAAAAGGCCAAACCGATAATCACCAGTGCAGCGATAATCAGTTCGATGACATCACAGATTTTGTGAATGGCGCGGTAGATTTTTTCGTTCATTGAGAACCTCCGTAGATTCGAAATGTGCGGGGGCACGCTGCATCAGCG
>JARIAU010000024.1 GCA_029257695.1 Oscillospiraceae bacterium | reverse complement strand
GATTGCCACAAGCTCAAATTTAAGATAGAATATTATCCATCTATTTATTCCAGAGAGAGAGGAATCATTTGCATGAAACTGTTGGAGAATCTCATCCGAGAAAAGGGCATCATTGAACACGGAGAAGTGCTGAAGGTGGACAGCTTCCTGAACCACCAGATGGATGTGAAGCTCTTCCAGGAAATGGGCCGGGAGTGGGCCAGACTGTACGCCGGCACCGGCATCAACAAGATCCTGACCATCGAAGCCAGCGGCATCGGCATTGCCTGCGTCGCCGCACTGGAATTCGATGTTCCGGTCATCTTCGCCAAAAAGACCAAGACCAAGAACATCGCCGGAGAGGTGTTTTCCTCTCAAGTGGTCAGCTTCACCCACAACAATGTGAATGACATCATCGTCAGCAAAAAGTTCCTCGGCCCCGGGGACCGGGTCCTCATCATCGACGATTTTCTGGCCAACGGCGCCGCCATGCTGGGCCTCATCGACATCGTGAAGCAGTCCGGTGCCGAGCTGGTGGGCTGCGGCATCGCCATCGAGAAGGCCTTCCAGCCCGGCGGTCAGCGTCTGCGTGACATGGGCATCCGTGTGGAGAGCCTTGCCAAGGTGGCCAAGCTGGAAGATAACTACATCGAGTTCTGCGACTGATTTTCAACCCCATATCTACCACGGGGTGCGTATTCCTTCGGATACGCACCCCGTTTTTATTTTCTCTATTGACAAGTATACTTGGCATTGCTATACTATAGATGCAAAGTATACTTGGCAATTCAATCACAAAAGGAGGATGCTCCATGACGAAGGAAGAGATTTTGAAGCAGGCGCAGGCAGAGGGTAAAACATCCCGGGATGAGCGGGATGTGGCCATTCAGGAACGGGCCTTTTCCATTGGTATGGTTGCGGGCATGACCCTCTGTTTGCTTCTGATGGTGGTCAAAATGTTCTGCAATCAACCCCACCAAGATGTCTATGCGGTCATCTGTTCCATCAACTGTGCCCAGTACCTCTACAAGTGGACCCGCTATCACACGAGGAACTATCTCGTCTATAGCCTGATTTGGGGGCTTTTGACGGTGATCCTGCTCGTCGCCTATCTGATGCAGATTCTGTAAGAGGCAAACGGCTATGGATGAATCACTGGTCCTGCACAATCGGTTGAGAGAGGTCCGACGGGAGAAAAAGCTGTCCCAAGGGGACTTGGCGGAACTGGTGGGTGTGTCCCGAAACACCATCGGCTCCATTGAAACCGGACAGTTCAACCCCACCGCAAAACTGGCTCTTCTCTTATGCATCGCCCTCGACAAGAAATTCGAGGAGCTGTTTTACTTCTGACCCACACAGGCAGGCAGAACCTCCTCTGCCTGCCTGTGCTTCTGTTCCGCCCTCGACACTGCGCCCCAATGGTGCTAAAATGGCGGTACAACACCGACCGCTCCCACAGCGGTTGTTTCGCACATCCCCCACTTTACGATCAAAGGAAGTGTTCCCATGGAACCGGCAGATCTCATTCTGAAAAGCACCCATATTTACCGTGGCATCGGAAGCGACACCTTCTCCGGCTTTGTGGCCGTCAAGGGCGACAAAATTCTCTATGCCGGCGGCCCGGAAATGCTGGACCGCTACTGCGGCAGCCATACGGAAGTGATGGACTTCGGCGACCGGCTGATTCTGCCCGGCCTGCACGATGCCCACCTTCACGCCTTTATGTCCGGCCTGTATGCAGACCCCACGGTGAAGGTCAGCCTGACCGACACCAGCGAGGCCCAGTGTGTGGCAGGACTGGCCGATGTGGCCCCCCTTGTCCCCAAGGATGCGTGGCTCATCGGGGCCGGCTGGCGGCACACCCTCTGGGATGACCCCACCCTGCCCACGAAAGCCTCTCTGGATGCGGTCTATCCCGACCGCCCCGTGGTGATGGTGTCCGGCGACTGCCACACCATGTGGCTCAACAGCTGCGGCATGAAAAAGCTGGGCTTTGACCGCAACACCCCCGACATTCCCGGCGGCAAGATCGACCGGGACGAAACCGGCGAGCCCACCGGTGTGTTCCACGAGGCCGCCTCCTTCTCCATCTGTCAGCAGGTCTATTCCTTCCCGCCGGAGGTCATCGACGGCTTTTACGAACACTTTATGCACACCCTGAACCGCTACGGCATCACCTCCATCTGCGATATGTCCATGATGGCGGTCCCCGGCATGGATTTTCTGCGGGATGATGTGTACCGCCGCATGGAGGAAGAGGGCAAGCTGACCGTCCGAGTGCATATGTATCCCACCCTCATCGAAGGACTGGAGCGACCGCTGGAGATGCGGGCCAAATATCAGGGCCCCATGCTCTACTGCAACGGCGTGAAGCACTTTATGGACGGCGTGTCCTCCTGCCACACCGCCTATTTGAAGGAGCCTTATGCCAACGCCTATTTCCCCGGCGATGTGGGCAAGCCCACCGTGGCACCCGACGAAATGCGGAAGCTGGTGCTAAGTGCGCATGAAAACGACCTGTCCGTCCGGGTCCACACCATCGGGGACGAGGCCATTCACCGGATGCTGGACTTTTATCAGGAGGCGGAGGCAAAATACGGTTACAAGCCCTATTTGCAGCACACCTTGGAGCATTTGGAGAACTTCCAGTACGAGGACATCGCCCGCCTCAAGACCGCCCATGTGCTGGCCTCCTGCCAGCCGCCCCATGTGGTGACCGACCCCGCCGGCATCGAGCGGGATCTGGGTCTGGATCGGGCGCAGCTGATGTGGCCCTTCCGCCGGATTCTGGACAGCGGCACCACGCTGGCCTTCGGCACGGATTCCCCCGTGGTGGATGTGAACCCCTTCATCAGCATGTACAATGCCGTCACCCGCCAGTCCTCCTTCACCGGAAAACCGGAGGGCGGATGGATTCCCCAGGAAAAAATCGCTCCGTGGGAGGCCGTCAGCGCCTATACTTACGGCTCCGCCTGCGCCGCCAACGCATCCCATCTCTATGGCACACTGGCCCCCAACCTGTTTGCCGACCTCTGTGTGGTGGATCACAACCTGTTGGAGTGCAAGCCGGAGGAACTTCTGGAAACCAACTGCGTCATGACCATGGTGGGCGGCAAAATCGTGTATCAAGCCTCGGCCTGCCGATAAATCCAGCCCATCCGGCGGTACAAACGGGAGCATCTGCCGTCTGGGGCCTCCCCTTTGCAGCCCCTCTCCAGGCAGTATGTCCCCTCGGCTGCCCATGCATCATACAAACAACCACCCCCCGCACAGCAGCAGCTGTGCGGGGGGTGGTTTTCTCTGCGCCCATGGGGTCTATGCGGGGCGTGCGTGCGGTTGCACGGGGTGTGTACTTAAGTGCTTGTCCAGCGGCTGATCAAATAATGGACCCAGAAGTTTTCCGCCGAAGGGAGATAAGTCAGAATCACTGACGGCTCCACGCCCGGCAGGACATGGCTGGAATCGTAATCATCATCGCCCCGCATGACATCGAACAGTTCGTCCGGCATGGAGACAATATACTCGGTGGCAAAGGTATCTGCCAGCGTGGGTGCCGCCTTGCAGATGTCCTCAAAGTACTTCGCTACCACCGTCGGAAAGACCTCCGGATTCCGGTCATACTCTTCGTTGGGGAATGTTTCCATAAATTGGAACCCTACCAGTTTTCCGGTGTCCCAGATGTCGCACTGAAACCGATACACATTGGTGCCGTAGGGGCCGGGAAGGCCGGCGCTCACGGTGTAAACGCTGTCGTCGTAGTCCAGCGGCTCCACGAGAACATGGTACCCCATATCCTCCAGATTCTTGACGAACTCCGCCAAGGTGACGCCGCCTTCCACCCGGATCTGATCCTCGATGCTGCCGGTTTCACCGTCGGTCTGGCTGCCGGAACCGGAGCTGCTCTGGGAACCGTCGGTCTGGCTGCTCTGGGAGCCGTCGGTGTGGCTGCCCGAGCCGGAGGGGGTGGAGGAGTTCTCCTGTCCGCAGCCCGTCAGGGCCAGCAGCAGGAGCAGGGCCATACACAGGGAAATCAACTTTTTCATTACAATCTCTCCTTTTTCACGGGAGCGGCCCAGTGACCGCTCCCGTTGCATTTCGCTTTGTCGGCTTCGGGTGGACTTAGCCTTCGGCTCTGCGTCTGCGCAACACCCACAGCAGTCCGGCCGAGCCAAACACCCCCGCCATCAGAGGCAGCAGGGCCGTGGCATCGCCGGTGGTGGGATTGCTGCCCGGCTTGCCGCTCTGCTGGGTCTGCCCGTTCTGGGTCGAGCCGGTGGTGCCGGATGCACCGTTCTGGGCCGAACCGGTGGTGCCGGATGCACCGTTTTGGGACGGCTGCCCGTTCTGGTGCGAGCCGTTGGTGCCGCTCTCACCCGGGGCGGAGGGCTGCTCCGGCTCGGTGGGCGGTGTGGGCTGCTCCGGCGCCTGAATGTTCTGCACCGTCGCCGTCACACGGCCCGTATTGCCATAATCATCCGCCAATTCAAAGACGAACTCACCGTTCTGGGTGAAGGTGTAGCGGGTGGACTGCTCATTGTTGGACACATACACATCGGGATAGGCAAAGCCGCCGATCTCCGCCACCACAGGGGCCTGGGTGGGCTCGGTGGTGGAATAGGTGATGGTGCCGGTCAGGTCGGCCTTGCGGATCCAAGTCACCTCTGCCGTCACCTCATATTGGGTCTGGTAGGCGTCCTGATACCGGAAGGTGTGGGTTCCGTTTTGCGTGAAGGTGTAGGCAGGCTCGCCCTCCAGCATCTGACCGCCTTCCGGCAGCCGGATGGAGGCCACCACATCCTGATTGGTCTTGTCCGTGGTGGAATAGGTCACTTCCGCCGGGGGATACAGGGCCTTGGTGGTGTCCACATAGAAGTTCAGCATTTTTCCGCTGAAGTACATATTCGCCTCACCGGAGCTTTTGCCGTAGGAGTCCAGACCCTTCACCTTCAGGTAACGGGCGGGCTGCTCGGTGTTCAGCGGAATGTTTTGCAGCTGCTCATTGTTGTCCAGCGTCACTTCCGCCGCCAGCGTCCAATCGTTCTTGTCCATACTGGTATAGATCTGCACATTTTTCCAGCGGCCATTGGGACCATGGGGCAGATATTCCAGAGCGGAGATGTAATAGGGGCGGGCAAACTCCACCACATACTCCTTCTGGGTGTCGGTGAAGTTATAGCGGGAATGCCAGTGGGTAAAGGCATTGCCGTCGATCAGGTTGGCCGCAGCACGGCCGCCCTTGTCCTGCTCGGTGGAGAAGGACACCAGCTTGACCTGATTCAGGTTCAGATAGGTCCGCTCCGGGGTGTTGGTGTCGGCCGTAAAGGTGTAGGTGCTGATTCCGCTGGCCATCGCATTGCCATGGCGGCGGTAACGCAGCTGCACCGTCTGATCGCCGACAAAACGCACCTCGCTGCGGATGCGGCCCTCATACTCCTGCCAAGTGGCACCATCGTCCACGCTGTATTCCAGATACTCTGTGGGCCCCGCAAACAGGTTTTCCCAGTCGTTGCGGTACACGCCCTTCTCCTGCGGGGTTTTCTGATGTTCCAGTGCAATGGTGTAGGTGTTGGTAACACCCACCAGACCGACCTGAATGCCGTGCTCCACCGTCAGCTGCCGGAGCTGCTCCTCGGTGAGCTTGATCTCATGCTGGTCGGTTTCGATCCAATGAGCTCCGCCGTCCAGGCTGTAACGCACATGAATGGAAGAGTCCTTGTACTTCTCGTCCAGCAGGATGGCACCGGCGTGTTCTCCGTCGAAGGAGAAGGAGGCCAGACGGCTGCCTTCCCGCTTGAGCAGGCTCTTGGCAATGTCAATCACCACATTGGGCTGCGTGCTCTGCTGGGTGGTGGCCTTTTCCGCATCCAGAAGGGCGGTCAGACGATACAGGTCAAACTCGGCGATCTGCTGCGGATCGGTGATCTTGTTCCGAACGGCCAGCAGCAGGTCCTCCATGGCTCTGGGGTAATACTTCAGCTCCTCGGTGATGCGCTTGGCCAGCTTCAGGTAATCGCTGCCGGTGAGGGTGGTGTCCTGCAGCTTAGCCGTGACCAGTCCCTCCCACGCATCCAGATTGCACTTCTGCATGGCGATGACCTGCTCGTAGAGGTCCACCTTCTTGGCTCCGGTATAGCTGGCGGCCAAACGGACCAGTTCATTGGCCTTCACATAGGTGTCGTAATCGTTCAGGGCATCGCTGGCCATCAGAGTGTAGCTGGCCTGCTCCACACGGGCATAATCCGAGGTGCCCCAGCCCAGCAGATAGTTATTGAATTCGCTGTGGGACAGGGACCAGCCGGAAACATCGTTCTGGATTTTCCACAGATACTTCTGGCTGCCGGCATCATATTCCCAAGTGACGGTTGCGGCGTGGCCGGGCTGGCCCACCACCACCGAGGGACGGCCGAACACCTCCGCCAGGGTGGCATAGGTCTTGGCCAGACCGCCGCAGACGCTGCCCTCCGCAAAGAGGATCCACTGACGGCGAATGTCGTCGCCATAGTCACTGAAATACTTGTCGATGTTGTACTTCTCGTTCCACATGGCGTGGTTCTTCTCGTCGTAGTACTTGGGGTCCTTATAGTTGAAGGTTTTGTAGTTGATGTAGGTGTAAGCGTCCAGGAAGTTCTTGTTGGGGAGGCGCTGACGGGTGGCAAGGGCATAATCCGCCAGCCAGAACAGCTCATCCTGGTTCATGCGGGTGTCCACCACCCAGCGCATCAGGGGGATCCGCAGGGCTCGGAACTGTGCGCCGGACCACTTGCTGTTGCCGCCGCTGCTGCCGGCCTGATCCATGTGGCCGCCGGGCTCGGACAGCTTCACAAAGGCCTCATAGCGCTTCAACGGGTCCTCCGGCTTGTTGGGGGTCTCCCAGAAGCGGACATTGTCCGGATAGCTGTAAGCACTGGCCACGCTGATGGCCAGACGCAGGTGGAAATGATCCTCTGCCGGGTTGTCCAGCTCGGCCTTGTGGGCCTGATAGATCTTGGCAAAGGCGATCATGGCGTTTTCACCGGTGGAGCCGGGGGCCGGGATCAGCGGGCCGCCCTGAATGAAATATTCCATGGCCCGATGGTTGGTCCGCAGGTATTCCACCGCCGCACGATATTCCTCGTTGGCATACAGCCGCTGCAAGGTGTAAAAACCGATGCGGCGGACAAACTCCCGCTCATAGATGGTGGAGCGGTGGTTGGTCAGGTTGTCCTCCGGGGTCCGGGCGGCCAGCTCGGCATCGTACTCCTTCACCCGACGGAAGGGGGTCTTGTTCTCCACTTCGGGGTTATACCCCTCCGTCTTGAGCCGGGGTTCGGCATAGACCGCATGGTCCTGGTCCATATTGCCGTCAATGCTGTCGGCATACAGCTTCAGGAACTTCTTGCCGGTCACATCCAGATCCACATACACGGCATCCTTGTTGCCCTTCATCACTCCGGACTGATAGCGCTCTTCCCAGACCTGACCGTCATCGGAGACATAAATGGTGAACTTGACTCCGTTGCCGCCGTCCCAGCGGCGGGCATCCAGACCCAAATAGGTCACAAAATGGGTCAGGGTGGCGGAATAGGCACTGATGTCATAGATCACGGTAGAAGTGGCGTGGGCGCCCAGGCCTTTTTTGAATACGGTGTATTCCCCATCCACCTGAAGGTGGATGTCGGGGCCGCTCTCGCTGCTGTTGATCTTCAGTCCGCCATAGCCCACTTTGCTGCTGTGGACCGGCAGATCGGACAGATACACAAATTCGCCCTGCACCGGGACTGCCGCTTCGGCAGTCGGCTGCTCCGTTTCGGCAGTCGGCTGCTCCGCTTCGGCGGAAGGCTGCTCCGGCTCGGCGGAAGGCTGCTCCGCTTCGGCGGAGGGCTGCTCCGGCTCAACGGAGGGCTGCTCCGGCTCGGCGGAAGGCTGCTCCGGCTCGACGGAAGGCTGCTCCGGCTCAACGGAGGGCTGCTCCGGCTCGACGGAAGGCTGCTCCGGCTCGACGGAAGGCTGCTCCGGCTCGACGGAGGGCTGCTCCGGCTCGACGGAGGGCTGCTCCGGCTCAACGGAAGGCTGCTCCTCGGTTGCCGTCGTTTCCAAGTTGGGGGCTGCTGCTGCGTAGCTCACCATGGCGGTGGACATGGATGAAAACAACATCGCTGCGCAGAGCAGACCGGTGACGGCTCGTTTGAAGAAAGATTGGTTCATGGTCGTCATCGTTCCTCTCTCAAAAGTTTCAAGATACTCGGGGAAAGTGTACCCGATTTCTGCCCCGAATTCAAGAGAGCCGCCCCTGTTTTTTGAAATTTTCCTATTTTTTGACTAGGTTTTTCAGTCCTTGGACGGCAGCCCCCTCCACAACCCCCGACCACACCCTTGCAGCGGGGGCAAAAAAGGCCCCTCGGCGGTTGCCGGTTCTGCGGCAACCCCAGCGCATCGTGTTCCATGGGGGACAGCGGAAGAACGGCACCTCCGCCCGAGCGGGGACGCTCTGTGGTTCGGGCGGGGACACTCCCCAGTGTGAGCGGGGGTGCTCTTCGAGTCGGGGGGGATGGTCTTCGGTGTGAGCGTGGGACGCTCTGTGGAATTCCCCCAACGGGGCCGGCAAGAGCAAACGGCACCGAGCCCAAAGGCTCGGTGCCGTTGTCATTCGCTTTGCTTTGTGTTCCACAGCCGCAGCAGGGCGGCGTGATAGTCCTCCGGCGCATACACAATGCTTTCGGCATGACCGGCACCCTCCACCAGCAGCAGCTCCGTTCGGGTGGAGCAAGCCTCATACAGCCGACGGGCCATCTCCACCGGAACCACCGGATCTGCCGTGCCATGCACCAACAGCACCGGAACGGCGGCCTTCTGCACCTGCTCCAACGGGGTATGCTCCCAAAAGCCAAACCCCTGCCGATGGCGGTTGATGCCCTCTACCAACGGAAGGAAGGGGAACCGGGGCAGGTGGGTGTGGTTCCAGAACTGGGTTCGGAATTCATCCCCCAAGGCCGTGAAGCCGCAATCCGCCGCAATGCCCTTGACCTGGGGCGGCAGATCCGGCTCACCCGAGGCCCCCAGCACCGTGGCCGCCCCCATGGACACGCCGTGAAGGAAAATCACACCGGACTCTCCCAGACGGTGGGCCAACCACTTGGCCCAGTCCACGCAGTCCAGCCGATCCGGCACCCCGAAGCCCACATAGTCCCCCTCACTGGGGGCATGGCCCCGTCCGTCGGGCAGCAGCAGCCCAAAGCCCTGCTCCCGATCAAAGGCGGCAAAGGGGCCGAACTCCAGCTCCGCATAGGAGCGATAGCCGTGGATGCCCAGCACCACCGGCCCGCCGGGCTTGGGCGGAGGATAGTAGCGGCCATGCAGCCGCAGACCATCCCGACTGGGGATGGATACATCCTCCACGGGCAGGGTCTTCAGCAATTCCATTCCAGGCTTGGCCGCCTGATAATGCCGGGTCGTTTGCCGTGCCTCGGACACGGTCGCATACCGCTTGGGGCGGGAAAACACCTGCCGGAACAGCCGCTCTGCCAGATGCCAGAGCAGTCCGCCGGTCAACAACAGCAGCCCTGCGGCCGCACACCAAATCCACTTCAAATCAGAACCCTGTCCTTCCGCCGGCATGTGGACAACTGCCCGTCCCACCCGGCCAAACACCGCCTTCGGGGCGGGGTTCGCCCCCGTTTTTCCCCTGCGTCGGTGGAAAAATTCGCTTTATTTCGCTAAACGAAAAAAGTTATGCACAATCCCGCCGCCCAAGCTGCACGAACTCGGCCATCTGTTCGAATTTCTGCTTTTTGCACTTTTTTGATGCAAAACCATCAGAAACCATCCTTATTTCCGCTTTTGCCATTCCAAAACCGCCAATTCGTCGCAGCGGTTGTTGTAGGGATTGCTGGCATGACCCTTGACCCAATGCAAGTTCACCTGATGAATTTTGCACAGTTGCAACAGAATTTCCCACAGGTCTGCATTGAGGGCGGGTTTTTTATCGCTTTTCACCCAGCCTCGCTTCTTCCATCCCTCGGCCCAGCCCTTGTCCAAGGCGTCGATGACATACTTGGAGTCCGAGTACAGCTCCACCCGGCACGGCTCCTTCAGGGCCTGTAAGCCACGGATCACTCCGGTCAGCTCCATACGGTTGTTGGTGGTGTTGTCCTCGCCGCCGGACAGCTCCTTTTTGTGGGGGCCGAACATCAAAATCGCCGCCCAGCCGCCGGGGCCCGGATTGCCGGAGCAGGCACCGTCGGTATATAATGTGACTTCTTTCATGGAGTCCTCCTTGCAGTTCAATGCTGTTACCATATCACAAATTGCCGGCGGGGTAAAGGGAAACCGAGGGGATGCGACGGCACAAGCTCATGGAAAGAAATTGACTTTCCATGGCAGGAACGCTATAATATTCGTAACTTTTCCGTAAAATCGGTCGCAACTATGGAAAAACAGCTTCTCGAAGGACTCCACCTTCTTCCTGCACCACCTCCTTCGAGAAACCGAAGGAGGTTTTTTGATGAAACTGAAAAAGCGCAGACCCTTGGCCCTGTTGTTGGCAGCCCTGATGGTCCTCTCTCTGGGGGCCGTGCCGACGGCCGCCGCCGCCGAGCCAGCGGTTCCTCCCGCCCACCAGCTCTCCAAGCACGAGGTGGAACGGAACCTCACCGTCCCCAACAGCATCCATCTAAGCGTGGTGGACGAAACCGGCGGCTCGCTCACCACCGGCCGCTTTGAACTGCGGGACGCCACCGGCAAGCCGGTCATGACCCTACAGAATCAGGCCCCCCAGGCCTTCTATTCCCCCGACTCGTGGAAATTGGACAAAACTGCCTGTGATCTGCCCGTGTCCGCCCTCTTTGAGACCGGCGATTTCTCCGATCCGTCCATCTATCTTTATCGTCAGAATGGGCTTAGCACCAAGTATGACCGTGATGAACACATCTCCATTCCGTACGGCACCTCGGTGGAGTATGTATCCTATGGCGAATTCTTCGAGGGCAAGCCTACCATCACCATCCCGGCCAACAACGCCTGCATCAATGTGGGCGCCGGCTACCGTGAGGACCCAAATCAGCCTTTTTACAGCACTCTGACCTTGAACGGCACGGAGCACAGACTCTCCGATCTGGCCGGTCAGCGCCGGATGGTCCCTGCCGTCAACGGCAAGGTCACTTCCTCGATGTTTACCAACCTCTCCGGTGGTTCAGGCTCCGGCGGATTGGAAACGGAACTGGCGCTCTCCACCAAGGATGAGGAATATGTGGCCGTGACCCTGGATTTTCACAAGCTGATCCCCGATTATGTCCGGGATGACGGCACATACTATAACAAAGAAACGGACCACCTATACTACTACGGTGCCGTCCGGAGAATCAACCCCAAGCTGATCACCGCCGGCTTCCTCGAGGTCGTCAGCGGTTCCATGACCAACTATGTCTCGCTGGACGGCAAGTCCGTCGCCACCGTCTACCTGAAGAAGGGGGACTACCATCCCAAGGTGGAATGCTCCCTGTCCTACAAGGAGCAAAAAGGAAGCCACGGCGGCGAGGGCGGATTCAACCACTCCTATTTCCCCCTCTATTCCTATGCCAAGCACACCATCCATATGGAGACACCGCCCCAGAACGGCATCACCGTCGGCATGCTGAAGCCGGGCACCTACACCATTCATCAGTTGTCTGCGGAGCCCGGCCGTGACACGGCTCCGGACCAGACCGTTACCATTACCGACACCATGGCTGCCGGCAGCATGCAGAAGTTGACCTTCGTCAACCCCAAGAGCGGCGAACCTCACACCCACAAGACGACTCCCGTCGCCGGACAGGCTCACACCTGTGCCGCCGCCGGTTGGAAGGACTATTACTCCTGCGCCTGCGGTCACTTCTTTGAGGATGTGGACGCAACGACCGAAATCGCCGACCTGAACGCATGGAAGGCCGAGGGCGGTCGGGGCTATCTGGCTCCCATCGACCACAGCTTCTCCACCGACTGGAGCACGAATGCCACGCACCACTGGCACGCTGCTACCTGTGGACACACCGAGCAGGTCAAGGACAAGGCGCCCCATACCTTCGGCGCTTGGACCACCACCACGAAGCCCACCGAAACCCAGACCGGTGTCCGGGAGCACAGCTGCACCGTCTGCGGCTACAAGGAAACCGAAGCACTTCCGGTGCTGCCTCACACCCACAAGACGACCCCCGTCGCCGGACAGGCTCCCACCTGTGCCGCCGCCGGTTGGAAGGACTATTACTCCTGCGCCTGCGGTCACTTCTTTGAGGATGCGGACGCAAAGACCGAAATCGCCGACCTGAACGCATGGAAGGCCGAGGGCGGACGGGGCTATCTGGCTCCCATCGACCACAGCTTTGGTCCGGAGTGGAACTATGATGCGGACCAGCACTGGCACAGCTGCTCTTGCGGCGCAACCGCCGATCGGGGCGACCACAACTGGGTCTGGGTCATCGACAAGGAGGCTACCGCCACCGCCGACGGTGCCAAGCATGAGGAATGTTCCGTCTGCGGCAGTCGGAAGGCCGTTGTACCCATCGCTGCCACCGGAACCCCGGCAAAGCCTGCCACCCCTCCGGCTGCAGTCACGCCTCAAACCGGCGATTCCACCCCTGTGGTGCTGTGGAGTCTGATTGCCGTCGGTTCGCTTCTGGGTGTCGCCGGCATTCTGTGGTTCCACCGCAAGAAGAACGCCCTCCGTTAAACAAACAAGCATCTCTTTCAGCGGCCGCTTTTCCAAGCGGCCGCTTTTTTTGACGGTGTTTTGGTTCCAAGCACCGCCCTTGCGGGTCTCCTGTGCTGTTCCAGCCGGTCCGCCGGAAGATCCACCATCCGCCCTTGGGAACGGAGGATCCCTTGTCTGCCTGTTCTTTCCTCTTCGGCACCTCCGTTTTGTCCTTTGGAGCGACGGCCCCCCGATGCAGGCACCCACCGGAGTTTTTTTGTGGGATTGCTCGGAGGGCGGCCTTGTAAAGGATGCTCTGCTTGCTCCAAAGGACAGGGAAGACGAACGGAACAAGGCTTCGGCTTGCTCTGCTTGCTCCGAAGAGTGGAAAGGAACAAACGGAACGATACTTCGGCTTGCTCTGTTTGCTCCAAAGGACAGGGTGAGCGACGGAACGAGGATTTGCTTGCTCTGCTTGCTCCGAAGGACGGAAGGGAACGAACGGAGCGAGGCTTTGGGCCGTTCTGCTTGCTCCGAAGGACAGGAAAGACGAACGGAACAAGGCTCTGCTTGCTCCGAAGGACAGGTGGAGCGATGGAACGATGCTTTGCTCGCTCTGCTCGCTCCAAAGGACAGGGAAGACGAACGAAACAATGCTC
>JARIAU010000095.1 GCA_029257695.1 Oscillospiraceae bacterium | reverse complement strand
GCTGACGGAAGTGGAACTTCCTCTGTGCCCGGTTCTGGCCGAGATGGAGCGCAGCGGCGTCTATGTGGATCGGGAGGCTTTGTCGGCGTTTGGTACCATGCTGGATGACGGGATTGCGCAGATGAAGGAGCGTATTTTCCGGTACGCCGGCGGCGAATTCAACATCAATTCTACCAAGCAGTTGGGCGAAGTCCTCTTTGAGGTGTTGGAACTGCCGGTACTGAAAAAGACCAAGCGAGGCTATTCTACCAACGCGGAGGTGTTGGAAAAGCTGAAAAAATACCATCCGATTGTAGGCGAGATTCTGGAATATCGCAAATATACCAAGTTGAAAAGCACCTATGTGGACGGCTTGGACAAGCAGATTGCTCCCGATGGAAGAATTCATACTTGCTTCCAGAACACGGTGACGGCGACCGGACGGCTGTCTTCTACGGAGCCGAATTTGCAGAATATTCCGGTCCGCACACCGTTGGGGGCCCAAATGCGAAAAATGTTTCTGGCACAGCCGGGCCATGTGTTGGTGGATGCGGACTACTCTCAGATTGAGCTTCGCTTGTTGGCGCATATTGCCCGAGATCAGACGATGTGTGACGGATTCCGGAACAATGCGGACATTCACACCATCACTGCTTCCCAGGTGTTTGGAGTTGCACCGGAAGCGGTGACAAAGCAGATGCGCTCCCATGCGAAGGCGGTCAACTTTGGCATTGTCTATGGTATTTCAGAGTGGTCTCTGTCGGAAGACATCGGTGTGTCGGTGCGGGATGCAAAGGAATATATGCAGCGCTATTTTGAAACCTATTCCGGTGTGCGCGCTTATCAGCGGCAGATCGTTGAGCAGGCAAAAAGAGATGGATATGTGTCTACATTGCACGGTCGCCGCAGATGGCTGCCGGAACTCACCAGCTCCAATTTTAACCTGCGTTCCTTTGGCGAACGGGTGGCACTGAATATGCCGATTCAAGGAACGGCAGCAGATATTATAAAACTGGCCATGATTGCAGTCTGGAAACGGCTGAAGCAGGAAAAATTAGAGGCGAAGCTGATTTTGCAGGTGCACGATGAATTGATCGTGGAGTGCCCGGATGCAGAAGGGGAACAGGTGGCCCACATCTTGGAAGAAGAGATGGAGCGGGTGGTCGATTTGGCGGTCCCCCTGGTTGCCGAAGCACACATTGGGAAAAGTTGGGCAGATGCCCATTAAGGAGGAAGTCCATGAGTGAATTTAAGCGGGTGACCGGTACGATTCCGGCCAAGGAGGCAGAACCCCGGTACTATAAAATTGTCCCGATGTCTGCGGATAATGTGGATCAGGTGGCAGAGATTGAACGGGAGTGCTTCTCTACGCCTTGGAGTCGCCAGATGCTGCAAGATGAACTGGAAAATCTGTCGGCCTCTTATATCTGCGCCCAGATGGAGGATGGCACCGTACTTGGTTATGCAGGGTTGACGGTGGTGTTAGACGAGGGGTACATCAATAATATTGCTGTCCGTAAGGAATATCGCAGAATGGGTGTTGCTGCGGCGTTGTTGGATGTGTTTTTGCGGTTTGGTAAGGCGAATGAGTTGGCGTTTTTGACGCTGGAAGTGCGGAAATCCAATGTGCCGGCGATTGCAATGTATCTCAAACACGGGTTTGAGGATGTGGGCAGCCGGAAAAACTATTACGACGATCCCAAGGAGGATGCGATCCTCATGACACATTTTTTTAAGAAGGTGGAAGAATGATTATTCTGGCGGTGGAATCTTCCTGCGATGAAACTGCGGTTTCGGTAGTGCGGGATGGCAGGGAAGTGTTGTCAGATGCGATCATTTCGCAGATTGAGATGCACACGCTGTATGGAGGTGTGGTGCCGGAGATTGCCTCTCGTAAGCACCTGACCGCCATCAGCCAACTGGCGGACCGTGCCATACAGGAGGCGGGGATTACCCGGTCGGACATTGATGCGGTGGCAGCTACTTGTGCGCCGGGACTGATTGGAGCGGTTCTGGTTGGTGTCAATTTTGCAAAAGCAGCGGCTTATGCCCTGAATGTCCCCTTTATTCCGGTGCATCATGTGCGTGGGCATATTGCGGCAAACTATATTACTTATCCGGAACTGAAACCACCTTTTGTGGCCCTGTGTGTTTCCGGCGGAAATACGATGATTGTGGATGTGAAGGACTACACCGAGATGGAGTTGATCGGAGCCACTCGGGATGATGCGGCAGGAGAGTGCTTTGATAAAGTGGCTCGTGTGTTGGGAATCGGTTATCCGGGAGGTGGACCGATGGATCGGCTGGCACAGGGTGGTGACGACACTAAATATCATCTGCCTTGTGCCCATGTAACAGACGCTCCTCTGGATATGTCGTTTTCTGGCTTGAAAACAGCGGCGTTGAATCTGATTCATCATGCGGAGCAGAAAGGGGAGGCGTTGGATCTTCCTTCCTTTGCTTCCTCTTTTGCAAAGGCAATCAGCGACACGCTGATTCCTCGTGTGGAGCTTGCTGTCCAACAGACTGGGTATGGTAAAGTGGTTGCCGCCGGCGGAGTTGCGGCTAACTCCCGCATTCGTGGAGATTTGGCCAAGCTTTGTGAAAAGCATGGATGGGAGCTGTATCTGCCGGAACTCAAGCTGTGCGGCGATAATGGAGCCATGATCGGATGTCAGGGATATTACGAATATCTGTCTGGTGTTCGAGGAGATCTGTCTCAGAATGGCTTTGCAAACATGGATATTGGAAAAAGCTTTGCGTAAAGAAAAGCCGACAACAGATGCAGGTCTGTTGTCGGCTTTTGCAGGATATAAATGAAATCCTTCATTTCTTTTGTGCGATAATATTATGTAAATTAGAATGAGAAATCGCATCAAAAAATGTGGGATTTATAATTGTGAATATAAAGACAAAGTGACTGCATATCGGTTGATAATTGGTGACTTTTGTGTGTATAACCTTGTGCAGATTGTGCAGAAATAAATTTGACTTATTTTTGGTGTTTTAATTTATGGGTTGATTGCATAATGAAGTTGGACACTTAAAAAATCCATAGTGATTTTTCCCGCATGGTAAAATGGAGTTGCTACACAACATTTGCCAAGGGAGGGCAATCACTATGGACTGCCAAAATTATATCATAGAATCAGCAGAACGCAAGAAAGGCCAGCACCTTCAGCGAGAAGAAAGAGGTGCTATCCAGCATCTGAAACGCCAGGGATACTCAAACAGAGCCATTGCCAGAGAAATCGGATGCTCACCATCCACCGTAGCCAATGAGCTTCGGCGTGGTACACCGCCCCGTAAAGGCAGCAGAGGCAGGATGCCCATCTACTCTGCTAAGCGAGGAGAAGCAGTCTACCGAGCTAACAGGCATCGTTCTCGGAGACAACATCGCATTGTCTGCTGTCCCCAATTTCTACGCTGGGTCATTACTCAGTTCCACGAGCATAAGTGGTCTCTGGATGCTTGTGTAGGGTATGCCCGCCTGCATGGGTTGTTTCCAGAGGGTGAGATGGTATGCACGCATACACTGTATAACGAGATCTGGGCCGGTAATCTTGACTTGTCTGTAACGGAGCTTCCGGAGGCCATGAAACGCAAGCGACACAAGGGTTCTAAGCCTCACAAGAATAAGA